>CAJJNP010000090.1 GCA_905193145.1 uncultured Odoribacter sp.
GCACATGGCACATATTTAAATGCTATTATTTCATAAATTAATTTATAAAATATCTTATATCCAAATATATAAATGAGCTTATTGATACAAATAATTCAAGTATGACATACAACCCAAAACCATTAGTGATTTTTATATAAATACTGATAATCATATATATATAAAACACATCCCATTTTAATGGCATATCCTTTATTTCAGATGCATATTTGCAGTAAATTATAGGTGTAATAATTACAATTGTAATGCCTAATTTATTACAATTGTAATTTTGTTGTTCTTGTAAATTTGATTACATTTGTAACATTAATCATTACAAAATGCAAGATAGATTTAAACGGTTATTGAGTGAAAAGAATCTGACAGCAACCCATTTTGCTGCCTTGATTAAGGTCAATGCTTCTGCCATTTCGCACATTTTAAACGGACGCAGCAAACCCGGATTTGATTTATTGGACAAAATAGCCCAAGCGTTGCCGGATGTAAATATGAATTGGTTGATTACCGGTAAAGGCTCTCCTTATATCAACAAACAAACGAACGTCTCGCCCTCCATACCGTCACTGTCTATTGATTCAAATGAACCAGTAGATGAAGAGGTGGTTTCTACAAGTGTTCCACACAAACCGGCTGCAACCGCTATCCTTTCCTCTGATGTCGTATCAGACAAATTGCCCAAACATACAGATAAAAAAATCAAACGTGTTATTATCTTTTATGAAGATGGCACGTTCGATAGCTATGAATAATATCTCCCACATACCTATATCACAAATTGATGTCAAATATAAGACAACTATATATCAAAGATAACAAACTGATATCTTTGTCATATATTTGAGATATAGTTGTCTTATATTTAAGATGTATTTAAGTGGGAGAAAAGCATTAGCGGCTCCTGCTATTCCGGTAGCTTTCCCTTTCGATGGTATTGCGATAGGTACGGTGGTAAACGAAGCAGGTGTCGTTTACTTTAAATATAACGTATAACACGTCTTCCCCTGTGTTGTCGTGCTCGTTTTTTTGAGCTAATGCGGTAAATATGTTTTCTCTTAAGGGTTGAAGCTCCATATAACCGGTAACGACCTTATTGCCGGTGGAATCATATTTCAATACTTTTGTTTTCATGTCGTTTGAATTTTAATTGGGTAAATGCCGGATGCTGTAATCGAATCGGATTACAACATCCTCTATTTTATCATATATCCGGTTGAACTGTTCCTGGTATTCTTCCAGAAACTCCCCGTCGTCATTGCACATCTCTTCAAGGGGCTTCCCGTGTTGGTTTACCAAAGCCAGATCTGCCAGCTGCGAAACGATTCCGATTGTCAGGGAACGCTCTTCATCCTTGTTCTCCGGCAATTTCCCGGACTGATGCAGATATAACCGGTATATTTCTTCTTGGAGATACCCGTCAGCCTGCTGCCAGAAATCATTCGCCAATCCACATTCGGAGAATAACCGGTTCATTTCTCCGGTTTTCTCCGTCTTCCATTTTGCAAAATCTTGTATTTCCATCATAGCTTTCTATTCCGCCATTTGTACTTGTTGTTTCTTCTCCCATTTTTTGCGTGCAACGGTAAATTCCTGCCGTTCCCGCTCCAGCATATCTTCCGTTTCAGGCGTGTACCCGAGAAATTGGATGTAGCCGCCGTTATATCCGGTCAGTTTGCAACGCACCCCGGCTTTTTCCAGTTTGTCAATCCGCTTTTGTGCCAGTTTTGCGCTGGAATAGCACTTCGGCCAAAAGTAACGTTCACCCGTAGAGCCATAGGAATCTTCCCCGAAAATGAGCATTCCCTGATACTTGTGGGAAGTTATAAACCCGAAGCGAGCTTTTCCCATGGCCTGACGCAGTGCTTTATGGGCAGCTCCTTCGGGATGCGTGAACACCTCCGGCAGTTTCTCTTTCGTAGGAAGTTTAGGCTGTTCTATCTTGTAAGGCTTGTTGTAGCGTCCGATCCCTAAAGTCAGGTAGAAATTGGTGTCGAAATAGTCGGTCATCGCATCGCTATTGTCATAATTGTAGGACATGACGAAATCATAAACGTTGCGCATGACCTCGCGTGCCCGTTCGGTAAGGGACTTATCCTTTTCGATGTGGTAGGGGTTTATTTCCTTATGGATGTAACCGGACTCTTTCGTGAATGCCTCGAAATCGGCTTTGACCAGGTAGATGTTGATGGAGCTGTAACCGTTTTGCGTCACGGAGAATTGATAGTGCGGATAAGTTTCTTTCAGCCACTTGCGTACAATCTCTACGATCTCGCCACGCATTTGTCCTTTGTAGTTTTTGCCTTTCCAGCGGTATTCGTTATACACGTATTCCGTGTACTCTGCGGCAGAAGCCCCGGCATAGTCGTTTTCATAGCCGCTTGCTCCATCCGATACGGTGGTATCGTCTTTCCATCGTGCATACAGCTTCTCGAATTCCAGATTGATCTGCTGCATGGCTTCCGTGCTGCCTCCCTTGTCCGGGTGGTATTGCAACGCCAATATGCGGTAGTTTTTCTTCAGCTCCGCAAGGCTGTTTATATTCTGAAAGTATGTCATTGTGAAGTCCTCCTTTCTAACCCATTGCTACTCTGTTGATAAAATATTCGATATAGTCGTTCTCCAGACCGAGATTGCTGCATGCCATTTCAAAATCACCGTAACGTAAATCGTCCGCCTCGCTCAGTTCACGCAGATAGCGTAGTTCATCGTCGAGGTATTCCCGTGCCTGCTCTGCCGTGCAGCTGCATGACTTGCTGATATTTTCAATAATCATTGTTGCCATAATCGTATCGTTTTAATTGTTATTGTTATCTGCCAAAAGGCATTGAATCGTTTCGTACATCTCGTTGAGCCAGTCAAGATTTCTTGCGCCAAGTTCGAAGAGGCTGTTTACCTTAAAAACAAGGTCATCGGAATTTTTTTCAACCGCTGTGATAACAAGACCGGTTACTCCCAGCGCCACGTTCATGACAATACACTCGTACGGTTCGGTATCATCACCGAAATAGATGATGTAGATAGCATCTACCGTGTCCGGAATTTCTATTTCCGTTTTGCCATGCTCTTCCAGTAGGTTGCGTATAGCCGCTATGATTTCCTCTCGGAGAGCTTCAATTTGTTTGCTGAATGAATCTTTCATATAAATTAAAAATGAGCGCGGGAGCCGTTGCTGACTCCCACGTAGGTTAAACTTGAGTACCATTTTATCGGGAATGTCTTTTCCATACTTTCTTTTTCCCAAGAGCCGGAAGTTCATTCCACCACTCGTTGCAGGTATCCATGAATTCCTGATACCCGTTTTCAGAAGAGAAATCGGTCTGCCGGCAGCCGATAATACGTTCCCTTGTCGGGATATCCGTATTCTCCCACCATTCTTCCCATCCTTCCGGCTGTTTCTGTTCCGAAACGATGCAGGTTTCAGGATGCAGGGGGAAATCCCATTCCACCTCTTCTTCATCGAGCGTGGTGTGGATATGCCCGCCCATGACCAACCCGCAATCCCGGCGAGTCTTATCCTTCGCTTCTTCAAGGCTGTTTGCGGACACCGTGTAAGTACCCTCGAACACATAACGGACTGTGATATCGAATAACTGTTCTGACATATAAGCTACTTTTAAGGGTTAATATTAGCATGTTGGAATGCTTTCGGGTCATGTTGGAAAAGAAGCGGCAGGTTCAGTCTCGCCATCGGGTATTCCACCCATCCGCTACTGCGCTTGTAGCCGGTATCTGTCGCCAACCCGTTGCTTACAAGAAATTCCATTGCCTCCGGGTTGTTGCTGGTATCTATAAAGGTACGGTCCGACAAACCGGTGGCATCCATGTTTTCCAGGTTAACTGACAGTACGGTGTACAACTCGCCGTCCTCTGCTGTTTCCAACGTGAGTGCCGGCCAGCCGTTACCGTAAAATTGTGGTACAAGACGTACTTTGCAGCCGTTATACTCGTACTCTTTCTTGAGCAGCGACTTGTCCTGCTTTCCGATTTCGAACTCGTCTTCGCTGGTGAAAGCCAGCATGGGATTGCTGACATCCACGTACATTTCATCGGATTTGTAACACAGGCGTTCCGAACCTTGGGAACGGATGATTTCAAATTGAATTTTCATGACTGTTTTATTTTAAAGGGTTAATAATCATTATGCCACTATTTTCAGCGCATTGCCGAAAAACGAACTGCATACGCCATAGACATGCTTTATGGAGTAGCTGTAAGGGGAGGCTTCGTTGTCCAGGACCAGCCGGAAGCCGTGGTAGTTTTCCACCTTCAATTCCAGTTTCACGTCTTCTCTCAGTTCCATTTCAAGCAGGCTTCCGCCTCCCTGCATGGAACTGTACAAGCCGCAGGTGTTGCCTTTGGGAATGATGATTTCCGAAAAGTCGAAACCGTTTTCACAGAGTTCTTTCAGGCTGACGGTCGCTATATAGATCAGCAGGTTGGCCCCGCAGCAGGAATTGAGCAGCTCCTGGTAGAAATGCTCATAGGAAACCTGCTCTTTCCTGTTGCGGGACTTCTTGTCGGGGAATCGCCCTACCAGCCTTTCGCTGTTTGCTGCCATGATTTCCTTTACTTTGGCAGGATTGAGGTTCAGGGCATCGACCATATCGCCGAAATAAGATTCTTCGTAGCTGTAACCTCCGCTTTCAAGCCAGTGAGAGTTGATGCAGTCGTAATTCGACAGCATTTCCACCCGTACCGGAATGTCGTCCGTATGGCCGATGAGTTCATTGATCGGGTCGGAATCGTCCCTTTCCCGGATAATCTCTTTAATTTCGTCTTCGTGACCGGTGAAGAATTCCTCCACTTCCCGACGGATAAAGCCATCCCGGATGCAATCTTCTTTCAGTTTCTCGAAAATTTCGTTTGTAGACTGCCATTCGGTTTCTCCATACCACTCATATTCCTTTTCCCATAAAGGCGTATCGCTTTTTTCTTGCAGGCATTTTTGAATGAGGTCCTGTTGTCCGTTAAGATTATCCCGGTAATCCACCCAAACGAGTTGGTAACTTTCCTCCATCCGGCTTTTGACGGTTTCAATACTAAGCTTTTTCATTTCTTCCATATCATGTGACCTGTGTACGGCAGGATTCTATTTCCCGTACATGCGTTTATAAATGGCAAGAGCGACCTTGAGGCCGCCCTTGTTTCTGTTGTCATTCTCCATACAGTTCCCGGCTTATTGCCCGGTATTTTTCTTCTTCCATCTCCGTTTCATAATCGAAATGGAAATGGGCGGTATATCTCCAGCCGATTCTCGGCTCTCCTCCGCATTTTTGTATCGCCGTCTCTATCTCCCAGTCCATATCACCGATACCGAGCGATATGCTTGAATAGTGCAGCATACACCCTGCCAGGCGGAGTGCGGCATCCTTCTTCCGCCGACCTCGCAGATAGTCGAATGCCATCCGTGCGATTTCCCGGTTATTTACTTTTATGGTTTCCATAGGGTCAGTTATTAATGGTGTTTATTCTTCTTCTATCCTTGCATACAAGGGATGCGAAGTGTATTTCAAATATGCCGGGGGTGAAACAGAGGTCGGAATTGTATTCCGTTCTCTGCCACAACGTAAACCGGTCATCTGCAAATGACCACCGGAAATGTCCCGACAAGGAACGGTACAGCGGATGTATGTTCCGGTCAATCAGCCGCCTGTTGACCTCTACTATATTACCCGAAAGCAGGATGATATTCAGTATCTCCACGAAGGCTCTTGTCACGAGCGGGTCTGTCGGGAATAGCGGTCCGGTAAAATGTATATTCATGGCTTCCTTGGTTTTAATCGTAATTATCATCGAATACCTCCAGCGGGAATTCTCCCGTATCGAAATAATTGGAGGATATGCTGTGAAAACAAAAGGTGTCTTCGTTTATCTCCGCCGTTTCATCTTCCGCACCGAAAACCGGGATGCGGGTCATGTCCTGAAAATGCGACACGAGGACGTGCGGGTCGTCGGTCGCCAGGTTGTACCCGTAATAGCGGCACCAGCTCTCGAAATATTCACTCTCCGGTTCTTCCAGCCTTTCCAGCGCATCCCTCAAATCAAAGAAATTGGGACAGAGCCATTCCGTATTTACCAGAAAATCGGGTATGTTCTCCCATTTGGGATAGCGGTAGGCGGGATTGTCCTCTTCGGGAAAACAGACGGAGCAGGCATGGTGGAATTCGGTCATGTCGCTGTAGTCGGACAGCTCGAACCAATAGTCCTTCTCCTGCCTTTCCTCTATGAGGCGGCTTGTCGTTACTGCTATTTCTGCTTCATTCAGGTTCATACTTTTTTATTTAAGATTATGATGTGGATTCCGTAGATTCATTCCACAGGCAGACAAAGGTCCGTGTTCAGGCTGTGCAAGGTTTTTTGGAAAAATACCGCAGCGCAGCGAGGATGATTTTTCCAAAAACCGCTTGCGGCCCGACCTTGCTCAGCCGCCCGGAACACGGAGTTACCTTTGCCTGTGGGAATGAACTCTACGGGATTTACATGAGGATTCCGGGATTTCTCTTGTTGGAAAAAGAAAATCCGGTCGTATCCTTTGGGAAGATAGGAACCGGATTCGGGTGTGAGGCACGGTGGTTTCATCAGCTTGCAATTCGTTGGCTGCCCCAGCTGATATGTATCTTGCCTTCGCTGTCCTGCTCCCGGACCAGCAGGCTGTCGATGACGGACATCGTGATGTCGAACTCCTCGAAGATTTCGGACTGTTCCCTGACCTCGCCGGTCTTGATGAATTCATTCAGGCGTTCCTTGGTCAGTACCAGAGCCATGAGGTTCTGTTCGACGGAATCCTCGTAGGTGACATAATGGACGTTCTTCATGTCCCTGGATTCCAACCGGATGAAACGGAAATAATATTGTTCCATGCGCGGAATGTTCCATTGCAGGGATTCCAGTATGACGTCGTTGCAGGAAGGGATGTTTACCGAACTGCTCAGGCTCTGCTGTGTACAGATCAGTACGCCGTTTATCGTATCATCGAAGCGTCCGACTATATCCTGCCGTTTCTTAAACGGGATGTCTCCTTTCACGACAAATACCGGACGTTCGGGGAAATGCCGGCGTATGTAGCTTTCGTACATTTCGAACGCAGCAATGGATGTACAGCCGATGGCTACCTTTCCCGGTATCTTGCGGACCAGTTTCTCGATATATCGTGTCTTGCCCGGATACGGGTCCCCCGAATAGCCTTCTATCAGGTGGGGAACCGAACAGGCTTTTATCAATAGCTTGATTTGGCGCATGAGCCTCAGCCCGGCATCCTTTTTCGTGTCTTCCGTACTGTTGTAATACAGTTCGCAGATGCGGCAGAACTCCTCGATGATGACCCGGTACACCTCGTGTTCACCTTTGGAAGGAGATACGGTGTGCATGCGTATCTTGTACTTCTCTCCCGCGAAATCCTTGAATTTCCGGGTGATGACCGTTTTGGCAATGAGTGCGAACAATTCGTCTTTGTTGTAAACATCCTGGTTCTGTTTTTCAATGCCGAACACGGTGGCTTTGCCCGGACAATGGCAGGCTTTGAACAGCACGTGCCCCCGGAAAGCGGGGAAGGGTTGCCCGTAGTACGGATTCATCTCGCTTTCTATCTCGCGATCCCGGTTTTCGTGATAAATGCGTTCGCACCAGCAGGTCATGTTCACGGAATTGTTGTAGAGCAATTCCATCTGGCTGTATTGCTCGGCGATGTTGTTGCGGGTGGTTGTTCCCGTATCGAGGATTTTGTATTTCAAACGGCGGAAAAGACAAAGGACATATTTCGTCCGCTGGGCAGTGGGATTGGTTATTTCATCGGACTCGTCGAAAACAAGACATAATTTCCGGGACTGCATTTTGATAAACCGGGCAAGGGAGCGTTTCAATTTTCCCAGCAGCGAAGTGGATACGACAAGAAATGTCCTTTCCGGTATGTCCAGAAGGTCTTTGGCCGAGCGAATCATCCGGTAAGGCTCGTTGTTGATTTTCAGGAACGAATCCCATGTCATGTTGGTGGCGATGGCGGGAGCCAGCACGATTACATGGCGCACCTTTCCGTATTTGAGCAGGTACTTCGCCCTGTGGTAGACTGCCGCCGTCTTCCCCGAACCTTGTTGCCAGTTCAGCAGGGCATAGCGTTTTTGCAACACGAGGTTAAGGTCGTGCTTTTGCAGGGTGGTGAAACGACAGGCCTCGTAATCCTTATTGATAAAGGTGGCGTTATCCGGGTAAGCGGCCAACGACGGGTCCGCTTGCATTTCTGTAAACTCCCGGCTTTGGATTTCATATTGCCGGCGTTTACGGGCAATAAACTTCCGGGCAGCTTTTATTTGCCGCATGTTGGCTTCGGTAATATTATCCGGCAAAGGCAGGTCGGCTTGTTCCAGCACCAGGTCGTTGATGCTTGCATACCGGTGTGTAACCTTATCCAGCATACGGGGTGCGTAGGCTTTGAGTTTAAAACCGTAGGAAGTCTTGACCAAAGCAATCTCTTTTCGGGGAACCTCATTCTGGGAAGTGATGTACCTGCGGATAATGCCCAGAACCTTTTTGGTGGTCAGCTTGTTCTTTTCCCACTCCTTGAATTTTTCGTTGGAACAGCCCTCCGGAGGTTTCTGGTTGCGGAATTTGGAGACTAAAGCAATGGCTTTGCCGAGATGCTTTTTCAGAGATTCGTGGGTTTTAAGCTCGTAAAGGTACTTGGAGAGTTTGTACTCGAAATCCTCCAGTTCCGCCTTGTCGATGCGGTTCGTTTCCTGCATGAGTGCCAGCCGCAGCTTTCCTTTCATCTGCCTGGCCCCGGCTATCCTCCCTTTCAGTTCCTCCATCGACACGAATTCTTCGGCAGAATAGGGATTCATCTCTATATGGATGGATTTCCTTAAAAATACCATGATCTTCGTCTCGAAGTTATGCACGCCCACACGGGCGAAAGCGTTCGGGCAAAGGCGGGTCTGCCCGATAAAAGAAAAGTCACGGTTGATGGCCGTGACTCTTGACTTTTCCCAAAATTCGTTCTGCATGAAGGAAAGCGGGACCACCAGCATCAGGAAGCCTGCCGGATTCAGCACATGGTAGGCTTTATCCATGTAATATTCCTGGGAGAGCCGGTAATCGAATTTCAGATTGAAAGGCGGGTTGCCGATAATGATGTCGAACCGTTCTTCGGGCTGATACTGCTGGATATCGCATTTCTCTATGTGGGCTTCCGGATACAGATACCGGGCAACGGTTACGGCCTTCGGGTCGATGTCAAAACCATAGGCATTGTGGAGATTGGGAAGATGGTTGAAGAAATTACACATTCCGCAGCACATATCCAGCACCATTTCGGAGGGATTCGGTTCAAGCAGGGCAACCATATCCCGGCATAGTTCGTGGGGCGTGAAGAACTGTCCCATTTCGAACTCTTTCTTGGCGTTGGAATACTCGGCGTAGCTGGCGAAGTCCGATTGTTTCAACTTGTGCAGGCCGCCAATGCCTGTGTAGCAGTTATACACGCTTTCAGCCGGAATCAGGTCTTTGCCCGAATCGATGCTGAACAATATTTTCTCATTATTCTCAGCCCGCTTGTCTTGCGGGATTTGTTGGGGAATGATAGCATACATATCAGTAGAATTTTGTTTAAGGATAAAAGAAGCACTCTGCAAGATTTGCCTTGCGGAGTGCTTGGGTCGGTGTTAATAGGTATCTTCTCTCAGTGTGATTTCATCCAGGCGCAACCGTTTGTAACATGACTGTGCCGTCTCGCGGTCCTTGAACCTGACATCTATGCGGCCGTTCTTGAAGAACTTCATCTGTTCGGCATTACTCGTCGTCAGGTCATACCAGCCGGATATATCGACATTGTTCTCGCTGAATCCGGATATCATCCGGCTGCTGCCGTTCACCGTGTTGTCCGCCCCGAAAGCAATGCCCTCGCAGAAAGTCCCGATACGGTCACGGTAACTGTAATGGATTTCATTCCGGTTATAACTTTCCTGATAGAAGCTGTCGAATATCAGGATATCCGGGAACAAGATCTTATCGCCTTTCAACTCGGGTTTCACCTTGCTCCACCTGCCAGGAGTGACAAGCCCGAGGAAGCGTTTGAGCAGTTCTTCCTCTGCCGTATCACGGAAGCTGCGGCCTCCGAGATGTTCGATGACGGTATCGACATAGCTCTGGTAGAGGGGGCGGAATCCCATTGCCAACGTTTCCTTGTTTATCTCCGGCATGGGAACGGAAACATTATAAGTCTTGTTGAAGTACCTTACAATACGGTGGGCGAACGCTTCGTTTGCGCGGTAATTGGAATCTACGATTTCGTTGATGTTCTTGAACGGTCGGAACTCCATTTCCTTGTAATCGAGCAGTTGTTCTTCATACGGACGGTAGGAGTCACAGAACTCCACTTTGCCGTTGTCTTTATAGCGGATGCGATGGCTTTCCTTGTATTGCTGCACTTCTTCGGTAAAAGTCTTGTACCAGAGGTCTATCTGGTTGAGGGACTTGTACAATTCGTCCTGCTGGCTTTGGCAATAGATACGGTCCTGCTCGGAAATTTTATCCTCATTACGGATTTCTACTTTGTAAATAGCTGAGAGCAGGTCGGGAGTTTTGCCGCCTGCCACGATATTATTGGTTTGCATGATGGAATTATTTTTGAAGGTTAGTGGAAATGTTGGTCGTCTCGGGAGATAAATAATGGAATACGCTTTCGTGATTTTCCATGTCCTTGCAGATTTTAACGGGTTGTCTCCTGCCATTTACGATACGTTCCGATACGGAAATATCCATCGCATCCCATTGCTCTCGTGTTATTCCTTTTACTGAATGTCTGAAGCACCACACGACAACCTGGTTATTCCAATTGCCGAGAAACGCAGTGCCTTCATGGTCCCGAAGGAATTCTTTGAACTCTTCCTCGTCCTTGCAGCATATCCCGATGCCTTGTACTTAGATATTTGAGTTATTTGAAAGTGTGATAAATATAGTGTTCCTGAGCAGGTTACAAATTTCTTATCCGTTGCCCATTATTTTATGACCCTTTTCTAATTCGCTTATAGCCAAGCGAATGCCTCAAATTCTCACCAAATTCTATCAAAGGTGTAAAGAAAATAATAATACTAACAATATGCTTTGTGACAGGTCTGTATATTTTGTTACAAATAATTTTATTGCTGTATTTTTTCTTAGGAGATTTCTCCGCAGAAGAATTATGGTAAAAATACCATTAAACAATAGTTTGACATTATATGCTCCGACTAGCTCGGATGGTTGGTAAGGCAGAGCTAGCCGGAGTTTATTGCACATATTTGCGATTATATCAGACCTATAATATCTTTGACTGATGAAAAATGATTTTCATCCAAATATTCATTGATGCCGTCAACAATTTTAACAGTAATTGCCGGATCGATAAAATTGGCTGTCCCTATCTGAACGGCTGATGCTCCTGCCAGCAAAAACTCAATGGCATCCGTTGCAGACATAATACCACCTAAACCAACAACTGGCACCTTGACAGCTTTAGCAACTTGCCATACCATACGTAAGGCTATTGGCTTTACGCATGCGCCACTTAATCCTCCGGTTATCGTGCTTAATATCGGTTTGCGCCTTTTGGCATCAATGGCCATACCTAATAAGGTGTTTATTAATGATATTGAGTCTGCACCTTCAGCTTCGACAGCTAACGCTATATCCTGGATACTGGTAACATTAGGTGATAATTTTACCATCAAATGTTTGCTATATACTTGACGAACAGCTTTTACAACTTCGGCTGCAGATGAACAATTGGTGCCAAATGCCATGCCGCCTTCTTTAACGTTCGGACATGAAATATTCAACTCGATACCGGGAATCTTGTCTAAAGCATTAATCTTTTCTGCAGTAGCAACATAATCTGCTATACATGAACCTGAAACATTCACCAATATATTTGTCTGAACATCTTTGATTTCAGGATAAATATGCTCAATAAAATAGTCAACTCCTTTATTTTGAAGTCCAACAGCATTCAACATTCCAGAAGGAGTTTCTGCCATTCTTGGATAAGGATTACCTTCACGGTGTTTTAAAGTGGTACCTTTTACAATAAAACCACCCAAACGATTCAGGTCTATGAAATCCTGGAACTCAATTCCATATCCAAATGTTCCAGATGCTGTCAAAACAGGATTTTTTAATTGTAATCCACGTGTTAGGTTTATATTTAAATCTGCCATTTCAAATCATTTATATTAAATATTGGACCATCCATACATACACATTTGTGTCCTTCTTTTGTGTCATTTACACAACAAAGACAAGCTCCTATACCACAAGCCATCATATTTTCAAGCGAAACTTCGCAGTCTATATGATGCGTATAAGCGTGTTGTGCTATAGCTTTCATCATGGGGAGCGGACCACAACAGAATATGTGATCAAAATGCTCTTTTAAAATAGAATGTTGGGTAGGATATCCTTGCTCTCCATAAGTTCCATCCTCTGTTGTATAATAGGTTGGAGCGTATTTTTGGTATTCTTCTTCCAGTACGATATCTTTCTTACTACGAGTTCCTATCAATACCACTGCTTCTATCTTCTTTTTTTTCAATTCCTTTGATAAATGCAAAAGAGGAGCTATGCCGACACCACCGCCTACAAGTAAACATCTTCCCTGGATCGGTTGCGTAAAACTGTTACCGAGTGGAAGCACTATGTTCAGTTTATTCCCCGGTGTGAGAGTCGATAATTTTGCTGTACCAGAACCGGCTATTTTAACTAAGAAATAAAGGACGCCATTGGCTTCATCTACAACATGAATGGA
>CAJJNP010000091.1 GCA_905193145.1 uncultured Odoribacter sp.
CGTGTTGGGTACGGACAAAGGCAATGCCACACGAAAAGGTATCAAACTGTTTAATCCACTCTTTACCTTGCTATACAGTGCCACACATCGTGAGATATTCAACCAAGTATATCGCCTCGATGCCATCGACGCTTACAACAAGAAGTTGGTCAAGAAGATAGAAGTGCGCAGTGTGCATCAAGTGGGTTCTACAGCCACCAATGGCTATGTTTATCTGGATGAAATCGTCATAAGCAAAGGTAATCCACAAGCTCGATTGGGCTTCGATGTCAAGACAACCAGTGGCCCACGTCAGACCATTCACTTGGTCGGTGAAGGATTCGACCTCAAAGAACAAAGCGGCGGTTTGCAGGAGTATGCCGACAATTTCAAAGTGGAGCGCATAGACGGACTGACCAATACCGTGCATTTCCTCAACGGACTCACGCTTCATCCCGGTGAGGTGGTGGGCAGCGTGAACGAGGACATTCTCCGCCGCAACCAGATACGAGAAACCATCAAAACTCACTTGGAGCGTGAACGCCAACTTTTCGCTCGCGGTATCAAAGTGCTGTCATTGTTCTTTATCGACCACGTGGATAGCTACCGCATCTACGATAAAGACAACGTGGAAAAGGGTAAGTTCGCAAAGATGTTTGAAGAGGAGTACCAACGTGCCTTGCAGGAGTTTATGCCTACCTTTACGGATGCCGCCTACACACGCTTTCTTTCCGACCCGAGGAATGCACCCGAAAATATTCACGATGGTTACTTCTCTATCGATAAAAAAGGAAAGAGCGTGGAATCGAAGAATAAGGAAGGCGAAAATGAGGAACGTGGTTTCGACCTTATCATGAAGGATAAGGAGCGTTTGCTTAGCCAAAGTTGTCCCGTTCGCTTCATCTTCTCTCACTCGGCCTTAAAGGAAGGTTGGGACAATCCTAACGTGTTCCAGATTTGCACCCTGAAAGACACCTCCAACGAAATCAAGAAACGTCAGGAGGTGGGGCGTGGTATGCGCTTATGTGTTAACGACAAGGGAGAACGCCAAGATGCCGATGTATTAGGCGATCGTGTATTTGATACCAATATACTGACCGTTATCGCCAGCGAAAGCTATGACGACTTTGCCAAGAAACTGCAAACAGACATGGCGGAAGCCTGCGGCAACCGTCCGGTGGTTGTAACGCCTACGTTGTTTACCGACCAGCTAACGCAAACTGAGGACGGACATAACATAAAGATAACCACTGAGCAGGCTGTGGAAATCCACGAGGAACTGATTGGGCAGGGTTACATCAAAAAGGGTAAGTTGACGCAGATGTATTTTGATGAAAAGAAAGCTGGAACGCTCAGCTTTGGTGAAGTGGACAATCTACGCTCGTTTATCGTCAAGCAGTTGGATAAGGTATTCAATCCCGATGCGTTCAAACCAGCCAATGGTCGCAACAAGACGGAAGCTCATTTCGTGAAAGACAACTTCAACAAAAAAGAGTGGCAAGAGCTGTGGAAGCGTATCAATACACGTACCTACTATAACGTGAGTTTTGAAACGTATAAACTCATCAAGAGTGCCATTGACGCGCTCGACAAGCATCTGAATGTTACAGAAATCCGCATCGTAGTGGAGAGCGGCGGTATAGAAAGCATCCGTGATCGAGAGGAGTTGGAAGCCGGAGCTGCTATGAGCGCAGCCACAGTGAAGACTATCCGTGTGACGGAAGCCATTGGCGCAGAGGTAACGTATGACCTTGTGGGCGAACTGGTACAGGCTACGGGGCTTACTCGCCGTACTATTGTGGAAATGCTGAAAGGTATCAATCCTGCAACTTTCCATCAGTTCAAGCTCAACCCTGAGGAGTTTATCATTAAGGCTGGTCGCATTATCAATGACTGTAAGGCAATTTCCCTCATCCAACATATCCAATACGAAAAACGTACCGGTACTTTTGGCACAGACATCTTTGAGGAAGCTACACTGCGCGGTACGCTCGGTAGGGATGCCATCGAAAGCACCAAGTCGCTCTACGACCTTGTAGTAGTGGATAGCGAGGGCATCGAAAAGAGCTTTGCCGAATCACTGGAAGCCGAGGATGATGTGGTGGTATATAGCAAACTGCCGGGAGGTTTCTACATCAACACCCCAATGGGCAAATACAATCCCGACTGGGCTGTAGCTTTCCGGGAAGGCACTGTGAAGCACGTCTATTTCGTAGCGGAAACCAAAGGCAATGACATTGAGGTATCTCAGCTTCGTCATTCCGAGGATGTCAAGATAGAATGTGCCCGCCGCCACTTTGCAGCTATCAGTACTGGTGATGTGGTGTATAGTGTGGTGAAGACCTATCAGGATTTGTATAATGTTGTAACAAAGTAAATAGCATTTATCTTTAATTCCTTAATTGGAAGAATTTTGATTTTGAATTTTTAAATGAAGAAAATATTTGTAAATACTGGAGTGTGTATATTCTGTGGAAAGTCAGCACCAGAAGTAAAATTTGAGCACCGACCTCACATCCTACCCAAATCAATGGGTGGAGATGTTGTTGGTGTAGATATTTGTGATGATTGTAACAGTTACTTTGGTAATCCGGATTTTTTAATACCAGCTCCACCTAGATTTGCAGTTGAAGTTTGTGTAAAAGAAGTGATGAATATTTCACGCCATTTTTTCTTAAATCAAAGAAATAAAAAACAAAAGTTAAAATCATTACTATTTAATTATTATGAATCTAAAAGAACTCTCGTATACAAACAAAGGAATTGGCAAACCACAAAATTCCAGTTATTTTTTGCAAGACAATTTAAGCGAGGTATATTCGAGATATTTCTTCAAACTTACCATAATAAAACTGGCAATGGATTAGATTCAAGGTTTGATAACATTCGTAGATTTGCAAGATATAATGAAGGTGATGCAAAATTATTTTATATATTTAATAGAGGGATCTATTTGATTGGAGACTATATGCAACATCCAGTTTTTCCAATGACAGATAGTTGCATTAAAGAAATTGAGAAGTATGGTTTTTACACTCTACATCTTAATGGACATCTATTTCTTCTTGAAGTTATTGCTCAATCAAAAGAAAATAGAGATGCCTATATTAAAATGCAATACGAAGAGCATCATATAGGAGGTTTTATTTATGATAACATCCAAGAGGTTGTTTACATAGACCAAATAGATTTTACTCTTCGTACCCTATATGGGAAGAACTCTTGATAAGATACAAAAATGGACACAAGACAATACATGATAGTAGATTTAGAGAGACGTGGCGATAAGCGAATGTTTATCACCGAACAAGTCTCCTTTATCCGCGAGAACAAGAACGGTCTTTGGGCTGTTCGGTTCTCGTCATCTACTCGTGTGTTCAATTACAATAAAGCCCGTCTGTTATATTTTACCGATCCAGAAGCCGTAGATCTCAGCGAAAAAGGATTGTATATCAAGAATAAGCACATCAACAATGTGGCAGAAGTATTGCGGTTTTCTGACACTTGTCATACATTCTATCGAGTGACCTATCACAATGGTTACTATGAGAACTTTGAGGGAAATGATGTCTATATCACTCGTACTCCCATTGACAAAAATGGTGGCTCTACTTGGGAATATCTTCGTAAATTGGCTGCTGAAACAGGTCTGATAACAGAGGATGAAGATAACATCCTCTCTAAACAATATGACTTAGTAGATATAATGCGCGATAATGTGCCTTTGGCGCAATATCTTGGTAATAAGACGAAATTGGTAACTTATTATTTGCCCAAGCAGGTTTATTATCCATTTGGATGCAATGCCAGCCAAAAATCTGCGGTGGAGAAAGCATTGACACATCAGGTGAGTATCATACAAGGGCCTCCGGGAACAGGTAAGACACAAACGATTCTCAATATCATAGCAAACTTGCTTGTGGCAGGAAAAACTGTGCTTGTCGTATCGAACAACAATTCAGCCGTAGAAAATGTGGCAGAAAAATTGGAGAGCGAAGGACTTGGTTTTATCGTGGCCAAGCTCGGTAGTGCCAAGAATAAAGAGACGTTTATTGCCAATCAAGAGGGTTATCCTGATATGACAGATTGGAATATTGAGGACAAATCAACAATATATCAGTTGGCGAATGATTCTCTCCAGAACGTTTCTAAAGGATTTGACGGACAGTTACGTCAAGCTCAACTAAAGACGGAATATGATGCGTTGCTGAAAGAGAGCAAATATAATGCGCTATTAGGAACATACAATACAGATAACAACTGGCTTCATGGTAAACCATCTTCCAAACTGATGACTCTGCTCAACCTTTACCGAATGATGGTAGAGAAAGAGCATAAGCCCGGTTTTTGGTTTCGTTTGAAGTGGTCATTTGCTATGGGAATGAAGACATTCTCGTTCCTTAACGGTAAAGTTGCCGAAGTGATAGCTGGATTGGAAGAAGCCTACTATTTCTCTCGTAAGGCTGAAATCGAGCAAGAATTGGGCTTCATAACCCATACGCTTCAATCCATTGATATTAATCAGTCTGTAAAAGATCTGCGTTCCTCTTCCTTGCAAATTTTGAAGGATAAAATTACCAAACGATATGGAACCGTTGAAAGAAAAAGGTTCTCTATTAGAGACATCAAACCAAGAACCGATGAATTCTTGAAAGAATACCCTGTCGTACTTAGCACTACCTATTCCGCCAAGAGTTGCATCAATAAGGATATGGTTTTCGATTATGTAATCATGGATGAAGCGTCGCAAGTGGACATTAAAACCGGGGCATTGTCACTCTCGTGTGCGATGAATGCTGTGATTGTTGGCGATGATAAGCAATTGCCTAATGTAGTGAGCCGTGAAGAATCACTTGCACTAAATGCCATTCAGACAACATATAGTGTAGATAACAGATACAACGCTGTGACACATAGTTTTCTGCAATCATGTATAGAGGTATTCACGGAAGCCCCTGTCACGTTACTGCGTGAACACTACCGTTGCCATCCCAAGATTATTGAATTTTGCAATCAACGATTTTATAATGGAGAATTGGTGGCTATGACCACCGACAACGGTGAAGAGAATGTGTTGCAAGTAGTCCGTACAGCTAAAGGCAATCATGCGCGAGCACATTTTAATCAGCGAGAGATTGATGTCATCACCCAGGAAGTGATGCCAGAATGTAAGGATATGGATAGCGTTGGTATTATTACTCCATATCGTAATCAAGCGGAAGAAGTAAATAAGGTTTTAGGGCAAGATATAGCCAGCACGGTACATAAATACCAAGGTAGAGAGTGCGATACCATCATCATAAGCACAGTTGATAACGAACCAACGGAGTTTTCCGATGATGCCAACTTGCTCAATGTTGCTATATCACGTGCCAAGACTCGTTTGCGTATTGTGACTAATGGTAATGAGATGCCGAAAAAATCGAATCTAGCCCAACTCATTGCCTATGTACAATACAACAACTTTGAGGTTAAGGAAAGTAAACTCCACTCTGTGTTTGATTTGCTCTATAAGCAATACACCGTAGAGCGTTTGGCGCATGAAGCCACCCATCCTTCGGTATCGAACCATCTATCTGAAAACCTCGTTTATGAGGTTCTGGTAAAAGCTATTGCAGATTTGAATTTGATTAATGCGGAAGTATTATGTCATTATCCGCTCTCTCGACTAATTGGCGATTGGAATTTGCTTAGTGAAGAAGAAAAGGCTTTCGCAGAAAGTCCGTTTTCTCATGTGGATTTCCTTATCTACAATTCACTCACCAAGCAACCACTCCAAACGATTGAGGTTGATGGCTGGCATTTTCACCAGAAAAGCGATGTACAGAAATCACGAGATATCCTCAAAGATCAATTACTCACAAAGTTTGGTCTTTGTCCACATCGTATTTCTACCACAGATACGATGAATTTAGAAACAATAAAGAAAATCATAAATATAAAGGAATAGACTATGGCAGTAGAATCACATGATAAAAAACTTGACGACCTTCTGAAGATGGTTGAGGAAGGTAAGGCTCAATTGCCGGATTTTCAGCGTAGCTGGGTTTGGGATGATACGAAGATATGTAAACTTATCGAAAGCATTACATCTGGTTTCCCAATGGGAGCAGCTATGTTTTTGGCGAATGGTGGTGAGCATATTCGTTTTAAATATCGTAAGTTTGAAGGGGTGTATTCAACAAAAGAAGTTACACCTGAATGGCTTGTGCTTGATGGACAACAGAGGCTTACAACGTTGTATCAGGTTTTGAAGAGTAAGAATGCAACTAACACTCGACTGGAGACTAATAGGGATACAACAATAAAACGCTATTACTATCTTGATATTCGTAAATGTCTTAATCCTGAGGTTGACAGGTTGGAAGCGATAGTATCTGTATCCGAGAAGAAACAACGTACAACGGATATAGGTCGCACAGTAACTTTGGATTTATCCACAAGAGAAAAGGAATTTGAAAATTTGATGTTTCCATTGAACATTACGTTCTCTCATAACGATACAGAAGATTGGCACTATGATATGGAGGACTATTATAAAAATGATAAAGAATACCGCAATTTATTCCGTGACTTTTCACAACAAATACTTCGTCCTATTTTGGAGTATAATATGCCTGTAATTCAGCTTGATAAAGATACCCCAAAGGAAGCTGTCTGTCAGATTTTCGAGAATGTAAATACAGGAGGTGTACCTTTGACTGTTTTTGAACTTGTCACAGCAACTTTTGCTGCTGATGGTCACGAACTGAGAAAAGACTGGGAAATCATTCGCAATATGTTTGCGCAAAAAGTGAATGGCGAACTTCTAAAAGAAATTACTGGAGCCAATTTTTTGGCAGCAATGACTCTGTTGGTATCATATTATAAAAGAGTTGTTTCTGGTGATGATGAACGTGTGGCAGTTACGTGTAAGAAAAGAGATATTCTTAAACTTGAATTACAGGATTATCTGAAATACCACGGTGCTTTAGTTAAAGGTTTTTGCGATGCAGCGGATTTCTTGGTGCATCAGGGCATATTTCGTTCTATAGATCTACCTTACTCTTCGCAACTCATTCCTCTTGCAGCAATTTTTGCATACGATAATGAAAACAAAAGGATGCTACATCTTGGATGCAATCAAAGTTTATTATCTCGTTGGTATTGGTGTGGCGTGATGGGTGAATTATATGGTGGAGCCAATGAAGCCCGGTTTGCAACAGATATAATTGGAATATTTCGTTGGATGGAAGGAGGCGAAATGCCAGAAACTGTATATCGTTCCAGTATACAGCCCACTCGTTTATTGACAATGCAGACAAGAAACAGTGCTGCATACAAGGGGATTATGGCACTTATTCTTCAAGATTCACCTCTTGACTTTATGACAGGTCATCGTATGGATATAGCATCTTATATTGATGAGGATGCTGATATTCATCATATATTTCCTCAAACCTATTGTGAAAGAAAAAATCTTCCACGTATAAAATGGAATTCCGTTATAAATAAGACTCCAATATATGCTTCCTCCAACCGTTCAATTGGAGGACACGCACCAAGTATTTATATTGGTACTATGGCTAATAAAGGATTAATGCAAGTTCAAATTCAGGAAGCAATAGAATCTCATAAGATAAATTATGCTCATCTTGTATCAGATGATTTCAACGCTTACTTCGTTGATAGAGCAAAACAATTGCTTGATAGAATAGAAATAGCAACGGGTAAATCTGTATCAGGAAGAGATAGCGAAGAAACTATTCGTGAATTTGGGTTCAGTTTGATATAGAAAAATATGTATTTGTTATGAGCAAAACATCAACATATTTTATAATGATTGAGAGGTGTGGGCAGTTTAGGAAGAGGAAACTCCAATGGTAGTTTTCTGTGCTTAATGTTGACGGAGAGAGGGAATTGGCTTCGTATTATTACGAACAGGAATAATGATTTATGATAAATTTTGACGAATATATACAGCAAGGTGAGCCGGGACGAAAAGAAAAAGCTCAGGCATGGCAAACGGCTATCGGACTGCAAGATGTCGATGGGCTGAAAGTATCATCCTATCTGATAGAATCTGCCAGGAAGCATATCGAGGGCGAAATGTCTATTGATGAAGTACGACGGGATCTGAAAGAATATTATGAAACAAAGTCTGCACATGACGACCAAAGTGCCGAACAGGAAGAGGCAGACTGCGTATCTTCAAATATAGTCAAACTGTTAAATGAGAAGACTTTTTCGTTTTCTTTGGCAGGCCTGATGGCAATTCATCGTCGGGTATTTGAGGGCGTATTCAAGTTTGCCGGTCAGTTACGAACTGTGAATATCACTAAAAAGGAATGGATACTTGAAGGTGATACAGTGCGTTATGTGTCGGCAGATGAAATCCGTCAGACCATAGAATACGATCTGAGTCAGGAAAAACAGGTTGATTATACGCAACTTAGTATGGAGGCTGTTATTTTGCAGTTGGCAAAGTTTACTTCTGGAATATGGCAGATCCATCCGTTTCGGGAGGGTAATACCCGGACAACGGCAGTATTTGTTATCAAGTATCTCCGTTCGATGGGCTTTAATGTAACCAATGATTTATTTGCTGAAAAATCGTGGTATTTTCGTAATGCTCTTGTTCGTGCCAATTATCAGAACATCCCTAAAGGCATTGCATACGACAATTCCTTTTTAGTCTTGTTTTTCAGAAATTTGATTCTCGGTGAGCAAAATGAGCTTCATAACCGAGATATGCATATTTCTAAAATAGGGCTCAAAAGTGCAAGAGTAGAAGTTCCAAAGAGCAAAATTTGCACTTTGAATTACACTTTAGAAGAGAGTGCTGTATTGCGTTGCATTGAAGATAATCCCAAAATTACGCAGAAAGACATAGCAACAGCCATTGGCAAATCAGAACGCACAGTGAAAAATATCACATCCTGTCTTGTAGAAAAGGGCATCCTTATTCGTGTCAATGGTCGCCGTAACGGTTGGTGGCAGATAAAATGTGGTCAATAAGTTACATATCCTCCATTGTCCAAAGGCAAGTCTCGATGTCGTAATTTGAGAGAATGGCGTTTTTGAGATGCTCGACCTTTTCGGTGAAGAGTTTGTGGTCGTAGTTGCGTCGTTGACGTTTAACCTCGGCTACCAATGCCTTTTTTCCTTCGGCTCGTATGCCTACAATGTCTATCTCGTTGGCTTCTTTGCCTTTCTTGCGTTCCCACCACGAGCCGATGGCTGAATATTGATGGCTCTCTATCATCTTCAGACGGAAATATCGTTCGAGCATCAGTCCTGAGAATGTAGGGTAATCCGATTCGATTATCTGCCGAAGAAGTACGAAATTCCGTATCTCTACGATGGATTGATTCTTGTCGTAGTACCTGAACCAGAATTTCAGGAAATTGTCGTTGATTTCGTAGCGGATGGCTTGTGTGCGCTCTTTCGACATTATCGGTCGCTGACGAGTGATAAGAGAGTAGTCATCAATCAGACGACGGAGTTGTCCGCCGATACTTATTCCTCCCAACGCAACTTCAATATCAGACTGATTGTTTATGCCAGAGGCAATGCAACTGAGTATTGAGAAGTAGATGCCATAGTCTTTGCCAAACTCTTCAATCAGAATATTCTTACCTTCATCTGTGAATGGAGAGTTATCGCGCACGATGTAGTCAAACATTCCGGAGATGGACAAGTCAGTATTCTCACACAATAATTCTATGTATTTCGGGACACCGCCGGTGATTGAATATAGTGCAAGCAGTTCATCGTTATCATAACCGGGACGGTAGTCGTTCATTATCTCTTTAAGAGTATCTGTGCCAAATCCGGTAAGACGGATGATATTGTCAGCCCTGCCGAATAGCGGTTCTTTTGCCCCTTCAAAAATACGGTGCATCATCGAAAACACCGAACCCATCAGAATCAAATTTACATGAGTTTCCTTACGATATTGGTCCCAAATATTCTGCACATCGCTGAAAACAGATGGATTTATTTTTTCGAATTCTTGAAATTCATCAATTATGAGATTGAATTTTTGTGCCTTTGCCAGTTCCATAATCATCTGGAAAAGTGAGCGGAAACTTTTTATCTCCGCAGGTATATAACAGCCTAAAACAGAGACAATCAGTTGTGAGAACTCCGCACACAGAGCAGCCTCATTCTTGCGGCTTACAAACAGATACACAGTAGGGTAGTCTCCTTTTGTGGCTTCCACTGCAAGCGATGTCTTGCCAATTCGACGCCTACCTGTAATCACCGTCATGCGTGAATGACTGTCAAATGAGAGCTTTTGAATGCGATGCAGCTCCTGCAATTCAGATGTACGATTATAAAACTTCATAGTAAATTCCCTGCTATTTATAGTAACCACCGTAACAGTTACGGCGGTTACAAAATTACAAATAATCTCTGATATGACCAAACAAACGCCAATGATAATTGATTCCTAAAGATTCGGTAACTTTCAATTATGTCCATTTATCCAAAATCTTCGGTACGATTATAGCCATGGCAGTCCCCGAAATTGCAATAAGGGCACAGATGGCAACTGCTTTCCAAATCAGACTTGAATGCAATATCTCAGCGTTTGCCACTATCATGCTAACGAAAAAAGAAGATAGGGCTACCAGTATTACAATAGTGATGTAAAATGTGGTAGCCGGAATATGGATGGCATTGCCGGATTTCTTCATTCTTCGCTCGGCTTCCTTGCATTTGCTCTCAATCTGACCGAGAAAATCACATAGAAGCCTTGCCCCAAATTCCACTGCCAGTTTCTGCATTTCTGAAGAAATGATAGGTTTACACTCTCGGATAGAACCGGACAGACTTTCGACCTCCGTTCTCAACTTGAACACGTTGTCGTTCAGCTTGGCAAGTTCTTGCGCATTGATATTGAGCAGGCGGTTTTCTTCCTCCTGATATTCATTCTTAGGATTGGACTTTATTGCTTCCGCTTCAGCCATTTCTGCGGAAAAGTCGAATTTCTTTTTCATTTGATTATCGTTTTAATCCTGATTTTGGTTTCTTTCCGAGTAGGCGACCGGCAGCACGAGCACATCTTCGTGCCCATTGCAAATCGTCTTCGTCCTTATCTCTCCAAGGCAAATTACTTTGTGAACCTCCACCACCACTTCCGGTGGTAACGTTGGGCGTTTCAAGCAGTCCGACAAAAATAGCTACAGCCATATCGGTAAGTTCCTGACTGTTCTCAGTATCTCTGTAGTCAAACTTATCGTTGAAATATTCAAGTACTTTTTCCGGAATATAGAACCGATGTTCCTTATCGTCATGATTAAGCGTATAGGAAATAGTATCGGGATGATAAGTGCTATATCTGGAATGCTCTGCGGATGCTGACGGTTTGAGATTCTGCTCCGTTTGAGTTTCCTTAGGCTGATTGCTAACAGCGGCAACTTGCGGCTTATGATGCAGCTTGTCCCATGTTTTAGGGAGTTTTGAAATCATCAGATTACGGGCAACACCTAATTCGGAAGCCTTGTATTTGGTATTGCCGTTTACAAGTGCGTAGCCCCTGATAACGTGTTGCGCATCCTTTCTTTCGTGTACAGAGTAACCTTTTCTTGTGAGGGCATTTTTGTATTCTTCCCAAGACCATTCAGACATTGATCTCAGTGCATCCATACAATCACGATTCACCTGATGGATATTGGTATATCGGATTTGCACAGCAGTAGTCCAGCCCCGTTTCTTTGCTATTCGCTCGGCAGCACGTTGCGCACGAAGATGAATGTTGTGGTCGTTGTTGATGTTACCGTCTTCATCCAAACGGCAGACAGCAGCATGAAGGTGAGGAACTTCGCCATCGGATTCCTTATGTAGCCAAACTGTATATTTGCTGTTAGCCAGATTGGTCTGGCAGGAACGGACTTTTCCGTCCTTACCGGTAAACACTTGTTTGTCAAACTCCGTAGCGAAATCCTGCCAGAGCTTTTGCCAGTCTTCGATGTCGAAGAAACGGGTGTGTTCGGCAGAGGGGCTTAGCTCGATTCTGATGACCGAGTTCTTAATGGGTTTGAAACGTGATAAGGTCAGTTGCATGGAGTTCCATATCCCCAGAGTATCCGGTTGCGACGGCATCAGATTGTCCAATACCCGATAGATTTTCTCCGGGTGTTTTTTGTTCAGAGATTCGCCGGTAATATAACGGATGGCGTTTATGCCGTGCGATATTGCTTTAGCTTTTGCTATCATACTTCTTCGGATTTTTCGTTAGATGGAATCTTATTTCTCTCTTTTACGGCGTTGAGAAATTGGCAGACGCTTTCAGCAATATTGCCAAGCTCTTTGAGCCAGCCTACCATGAACGGCACCTGATTGAACAATATCATTCGTTGCTTTGTGGACATTCCACGAAGTGCAGAAGTGTATTTTACAAGGTCTGACCGACAGTTGTCCAGATTCTGCAATAGGTCTGTTTCTTCTTTTGTGAGCCTCGGTCTGGGGCGGTAGTTGTATGCGCAGGCAAGCAAGTAATCGCTTACTGTCATACCGCATTGATCGGCCTGTGACTTTATATACTCCTTCTGACCGGGAGTTACTTTTGCTCCGATAAAAACGGATCTTGTTTCTTTTTTCTCCTCTGGAGATTGTGTTTGTTCCTCAATATTTTGTTCCATATAAATCATTGTTATAATAGTGAATAGGTGCGAGCTTGCGAGTACCGCACCAGCAAAGTCTCTGAGCGGGCAAGGATGCCAATGTACAACCGTAACGCAGTGAGGTTATACCTTGGCATATCTCGCAACAGTTACCTGTTGAT
>CAJJNP010000092.1 GCA_905193145.1 uncultured Odoribacter sp.
CTTCCATGTCAAAATGATCAATCAACGGAAGTCCCAGCTGATCATCCACATTTTCCCGATCATAAGGTTCGCAAAACCAACGCAACAAATTGTAATAACACACTCCTCTTAAAGTATAGGATGCAGCAGTAATATCCTTTCCCAACTCTGAGTTGTCATCTTTCATATTTTCAATAATTAGATTACAATCCCGAATTTTCTCATAGAGCTGCCTATACTTATTCTGCATACCATTCAAAGAATTACCCACATATAATGCCAAACTGTTACCTGCAGGATATTTTGTCAGATTAGCATCTAAATTATCCGCAAAACATTCGTAATTCAATATCGTTGTAGAATTGCCTATAATATTATTATCACTACCATAATCAATCTCATATAAAGTTGAATTCAGCAATGAAGCAAACTCATCAGGAGTCTTAGGAATCACTTGTCCATAAGGTTTCAAATCAAGATAACTATTACAGGAAAACAAACCTCCTGCCAATAATCCCATTATTATAATCTTAAAATGTTCCATATTGTATAAATTATTAAAATCCGACATTAATACCAAAAGTTACAGAACGAGATACCGGATAGGTCGCTCCGGGAACTTCGGGATCTATTCCTGAATACTTTGTTACTGTAAAGAAATTATTCAATGCCAAACTGAAGCCCATAGATGAAATGTGCATCTTCTTCAAAGCTTTTGATGGCAAACTGTATCCAAACATAATATTGTTTATCTTCAGATACGAGACATTTTCCAATAATGCACCTCTTGTTATGCCCGAAGTTGTCGGATGGTCGAAATAATACCCCAACGTCTCTCCATAAGCATCAATCAAACGTGGATATTTCACTCCGGTTGTTCTCTCTGGAGTCCATCGATCTGTCACATCTCTACGCACATTCAGATGATTTACATACAAATCATTACGGGATGTCGGAATACTCTCATTCCGGCTACCAGCACTTCCGGCGAGCGTATAATCCGCAGGAGACTCTATATTATCAACAATCTTACTGTTAATAGCATAGGATCCTCCTACACTTAACGTAAAATTCTTATACGATGCTGTCAAATTCACACCTCCCGTAATCGGAGCAATACTTGTTCCCAGATAATAGTAATAGTTATCTGCCTTAGCCTTATCAGAATCCTGATTTATAACGGCATCCGGACGTAAAGCGAAAGTATAGAGCCCCGTCTCCGGATCGATACCTTCATATTTACCGGCCATAATCGACTCCATCGGATAATCTACATACGTTCCCAATGTCAAAGCTCCATTAGGCGATTCATATTTCGTCAACTTGTTTTGATTCCAGGCTACATTACCGGAAACACTCAAATTATAATCTTTACCACGTAAAACAGCAACCCTCAACGACCCCTCTATACCGTTATTCTCTATTTCTGAAGTATTAAACGACTGTGAGAAGAAACCGGTTGTCACGGGGACTGTCACAGAAGTCACGCAATCCACGCTCTTCCGCCAATAAGCTTCCACCAGACCACTTACCCGTTCATTCCACAAACCAAAATCCAGAGCGATTTTCACATCTCGTGTTTTCTCCCATCGCAAATTAGGATTCGGCGCATTTCGTATATTACCCATTCTAAAACTTTCATCTCCTACAACTCGAAAATATTTACTATAATCCATCATCAAGTTCGGCTTCACGGATTTGCTGATATTTCCGGTAAACCCCGTTGCAACTCTTAAAGACAGACGGTTCAATATTTGGCGCAAACCATCCATAAAACTCTCCTCGCTGACATGCCAGGCAGCACCCACAGACCAGGTCGGATTAAACTGTTCCTCGCTACCGAAATTGTTGGAGCCATCGGTACGAAAAGATAAATTCAACACATATTTATCAAATACTGAATAATCTAAAGCTCCATAAAACGATGCAAAGCGGTTTTCAACTATCGATTGTCCCGACAATTGATTGACCATGTCTGCATATGCAACAATATCGCTGTAATCTATTTTATCCGTACCCGTTGGAGATTGAGGGACAGGCATCGCCGAATTGCCGGTCACCGGATCATATCCATACCGTTTCTCAAAAATACTTTCTGCTTTTTCTCCACGGATTTCAGCACCACCAATAACAGACAGACGATGTATATCATTGTAAACATCAGAATAGCTTAACTGACCGCGCAACAAATAGCTCGAATTATTCGCATTGCTTTGTGAAATAGAGCCATAAGTACGTGTACTTGTACCTTGAGTATCAAAATACAGACGATCCATGTAAGCGGCATAAGTTTCTTTTCCTAAATAACTGTCTCCCTTATTGTTTGTAAAAGAATAAGATGCCAATCCGGAAAATTTCAACTGCTTAAAAAAAGTATAATCCAATTGAAAACGCGATGAGATTGAAATATTATCCGTCTCGCTTTTTGTTTCATCCATCTCCCTCAATATATTAAACCCGTTAGGCGGTACTGTCGGATCAAATTGCCCGTTGTTTTTTGCCAACTTAAAATAAGTATAATCGGCTTTATACGAACCGTCTTCGTTAAAAGCCTGCTCATAAGGGTTGGCAAAATAAGCATATTGAAAAGGATCTACGGAACTGGCTGGTCCTGTTGATTCTTGTCTTGACAAATCAAAACCCAACTGAAAACTCAAACGTTCGCTTGGGCGGGCATTGATTTTCCCGGACAAGCTATAACGCTCATAATCTGTTTTTTTCACAGCTCCGTTATCCTTCGAATATCCCATAGACACGTAATAAGTAACTTTTTCCTGACCACCGGAAAAAGACAAATAGTGATTGTGTGAAAAAGCTGTCCGAAATAACAAATCCATCCAGTCAGTATTCACTTGAGACAGTTTCTGTATATAGGCATTCTTTTCCACATCACTCATTTGAGCAAATTCCTCCTTGCCGGAGCGAATCATTCCGATAATACCAACAACCGGATAGCGCTCGCCGGCAGCATATTTAGACGCAGAAAACTCATCCCACAGTTCTTGCTCCCAGGCCAATTTTTCTTGAGAATTCATCAAACCGGCATCTCGGCCCGGCTTCATGACTACAGACATATTCATCGAATAATTCACAGACAACTTTCCGGCCTTCCCTGATTTTGTCGTTACAACAATAACACCCCCGGCAGCTCTCGAACCATAAATTGCCGCTGCAGCAGCATCCTTCAATATAGTTACATTTTCAATATCATTGGGATTGATCCCTGCTACTCCATTTGTAAAAATACTGCTGAAATCCCCCGCTTTAATCTGGTTGGTGGCTATATCCGGAATATTTTTCTGCAAAGGCACACCATCCACCACCCACAAAGGTTCTGCATCACCGGTCAAAGTATTGGTTCCACGGATACGAATCTTTGCGCTTTCACCCGGCCGTCCCGAACGGGCCGTAACATTAACTCCGGCAATCTGTCCCTGCAACAACTTGTCCATAGTAGGGATGGCTTTATTCTCAAACACCTCTTTATTTACGACAGCCACAGAACCGGAGGCTCTTTTTTTAGTTGTTTGCGTATAACCGGTACTGACAACAACTTCTTCCAATTCACTGACATGCGCACGCATAATAATGGTTATATTATCCGTATGTTCAGGAATTTTCACATCCTGAGTTTCCATACCTACAAAAGACACCTGCAATACGCTGATACCCTTGGGTAGTTCAAGCGTAAATTTTCCCTCCATATCTGTTGACAAACCGGTAGACGTCCCCTTTATCAAAACGGTTGCACCGGGAATAACAGCGCCTGTTTCATCCTTCACGACTCCCGTCAATTTGCGGAATTTTTCCTGCTCAACTTTCCCTTCCTGTAAAATAATGATATTGCCCTGCAATTTATAGCTCAAACCTGTTCCCTGCAACACCTCTTGCATGGCCTCCTCCAACGTACAATCAACGAAACTGACAGAAACATTATCTATATTTTCCACATAACGTTCATTATACATAAAATTGTAGCCCGACTGTTTCCGTATTTCCTCCAACACTTTAACAAAAGCAACATTGGAAATTTTTAAAGAAATCCGCTGTTGCAACATAACAGAACCATATCCTGGTCCGGCTATAACAAGCAGCAAGAGCATGCTCATTGCTAGTCGTCGAAACTTTTTCCCCATTTTGTCAAAAATAAAACGTTAAACTTCTTTTTTTCACTATATTTGTATGTTTTTGTTCACTTGAACATTTTGCGTAAAGAGATTAGGGAAAGGCCGAATATACCCTAATCTCTTCCTTCTACTACATATACTACTCTACCTGTACTTTCAAAATGCAAACCGACTGTCTGTATTTCAATCGCACCCAACAATTCTTCCAATGTCACATTTCTGGAGATATCTCCTGAAAAAACTTCTGCACCGATTTTCTCCCATCCTACAAATTGAACGTCATAATATCTTTCTATCTGCTTTAAAATCTCAACCAAAGGCATCTTGCGAAAACAAAACATACTCTCTTTCCAGGCCAACTGTTCATACAAAGATATCTCCGAAAGTCTGACTTTTGACTGCCCGTGAAGCACATCAAGTTCTGCCACCTGACCGGACGTTAAAACCAAAGCGCTTTTATCTTTCACATCGCAAACTTCCACCGTTCCCTCCGCTAATGCGGTGTAAACTTTTCCGTTATCTCCATAAGCATTTACATTAAAACATGTCCCCAACACCCTTACCTGCAAACACTTGGTCTTTACAAAAAAAGGCTTTTTATCATCCCTTGCCACTTCAAAATAAGCTTCTCCTTCCAGTTCAACCTCTCTAACATCACCGACAAATGATATCGGATAAGTGATTTTCGAATCTGAATTCAACCAGACTTTGGTACCTTCAGAAAGAATCAAATGGTAAAAAGCTCCCTTGGGAACCACCAACGTATTTTTTCCGCTCCCTTGCGCCTCTTCCTTTGAATTGCTACGATATTCCAAAGAGCCATTACGTAAAACAACATCGCCCTCCACCTGACGCAAATCCAGATTTCTCCGATCAGTTAAATTCAATGCTCTACCATTTGAAGTTATTAACTGCACTCCATAATTTTCTATAGATATAACCTGCTCAGACGGAGATGAAGACATATACATCTGTAAAAAAAACGTCACTCCGACAATCAGACAGACCCCGGCTGCAACTCCCCAAAAACGTTGCCAAAACCGACTTTTTCTTCTTGACAAACGCCTTTGAAAATTTTCCCACTGCTGCTCAGAATCAACTTCTTGATAACGATTAAATAATTGTGCAGAATTTAAAGACAATATTGATTTGTATATCTTTTCTCTTTTATTGTCGGCACACCACTTCATCAGTTGTTGGTCCTCTTCCTCCGTTAAAGAGCCCAACAACTTTTTCGCCAAAAGATGCGCAATTTTAATATATTCCTGAATCGTTTTCATCTAAGCGTTTTATCTTCTATAGTGAAAACAACTCAAGTAAAAAAAAGTATGAGTTAAAACAGATATTTTTTACAACAAAAATAAAATCAGAGTTGCAACATCCTTCAACATCTCTCTTAATTTATTGTATGCAACCATTTTATGACTTTTCACAGTAACAATGCTAATTTGCATTTCTTCTGCTATTTCCTTATTCGATTTACCTTCCAGATGCAACTTTATCACTTGCTGGCACTGGGGAGTCAATTGCCGTATCGCCTCATACAACACAAAATGAGTTTCTTCCTCCAATACCGACTCCATTATAAACGTTTCCGATTCCAGTTCTTTTAGATATGTCTGTGAATATTGCTCCCTGATACGGCTATGTTTCAAATAATTCAATGCTTTATTACGTATCGTCTTATAAATGTATGCCTGAAACATCAGTATTGAATCATACGACCCGACATTCCCTTCCCATATAGAAATAAAAGTATCCTGAACAATATCTTCGCAAGCATGCCTGTCCTCAATAAAACGCATAGCAAAATCATAAAACTTAGAGAAGTATTCTTTGAAAAAATCTTCAAAGACAAATACTTCTCCATTATTACACGTTATCTGTTTACTATGCTTCGGCACAAAAAATCATTTAAAATCAGCGCCATCCATGCTTTCACCCATTAAATGCTCCGCAAAATAATGGCGCACTACATTATAATAATAGGGCGACTCTATCCCATGATCTGCTCCCGGCACGACCAGCATATCAAAACGTTTGTCTGCCTCAATCAAAGCATGAGCCAAACGCATCGTATTAGCAGGATGCACATTATTGTCCATATCGCCCGTTATCAACAGCAGCTTACCTTTCAAACGGCCTGCCAACTCAATTGTTGTCGGTATTTCAGATTCAAAAATATAACTTTTTTTATCTCCTTGCTCATTTCCCTTCTTAATTTTCACCCCATGATACATTTCCCCCCACCATTTCGTATAGATATTATTGTCATAATTTCCGGAAGCAGCTACCGCTACCTTATAAAAATCAGGATATGTCAACAAAGAGGTAGCAGCCATAAAGCCTCCCCCGGAATGTCCGTAAATACCTACCCGGTCCAAATCGATAAAACGGTATTGGTCTGCCAATTGCTCTATCATATACTTACAGTCTTCCAAAGCATAATCCCGCAAATTTCCATAACCGAAATTATAAAAATTCCGTCCACGGAACATATTGCCTCCCCGGAAGCCGACATGTACCACCACAAATCCCAACTGCGCCAGCGACTGATTGCTATTATCATCCAAAGCAAAAGCCTGAGGCACCTGATCTTCCTGTGGTCCCGGATATACATACGCAATAATCGGATAACTCCTTGCTGAATCCATCGCAAATGGAGTATACATCACTCCATATAAATCTGTAACGCCATCCGCAGCTTTCACCTGAATTCTCCGGGGAGCTTTCCAACCTATTCTCTCCATTTTACGAACATCTACTTTTTCCAGCTCCACCAGCAGTTTCCCCTCCATATTTCTTACCACAGAGACAGGCGCCATATCCACCCGCGAATAGGTATCTACGAAATAAGGCTCTCCACGTCCGAATTCCACGGAATGATATCCGTCTCCAGGGGTCAGTAAACGCATTCCGGACCCATCAAAATTCACCCTATAGTAAAACCGATAATTAGGATTTATCCCTTCTTCCTTTCCATAGCCTTCAAACACCATACAGCGTTTCTTTACGTCTACTCGCAAAGCACGGCAGGCAACAAAATTTCCCTTCGTCACAACATTTTTCAGATGCCCCTCTCTATCATACAGATAATAGTGTCCCCAACCGGTACGCTCAGACCACCAAAGGATATCCTGTCCACCGTTCAGAATACGGCAATCGAACAACTGCTCTGTAAAATAAGGTTTTGAACTTTCGCTTATCACCACCGTCACTTCGCCCGTACGCGTATTAACCCGGCATAAATCCATGCTGTCACACGTACGGCTTTTACGGGTAAAATACAAATCATCCGGATACTTTTCCAAATCCGATGAGATGATGTTTACCTCCTGATCCGGATACTTATCAATATCCACAGATATCCTTTTTCCCGTCAGGGGATAAAACAGCTGTAAATCATACGTATAAACATCCTTTTCCCCCGGCATCGGAAACTTATACGCCTTCAATTTAGGACGCGGTTTTGCCAAATGATCGATCACCCAAAGCTCCTTCACATTCCGTCTGTCCTGTCTTAATACATAAAATATATTTTCATTACCGACCCATGAAATTGCCGGAGTCGTTTTACTGTCGGAATCTTTATCCCTCACGACACTATATGAAAATCCCCTCTCACCATCAGTCGTCAACCGGATGGTATCTTCACCTCTTAATAAATACAAATCATGTCGCCAAGCATATACCTTACAGCTACTGTCAGCAGACCACGACTGCCATACCGGTCCTCGCTGAGGGAAAAAATGACAAGTCTCAGTTTCCTCTACCTCCTCCAATCTTTTCTCATCTATAAAATACCGGAATTTCCGTCCCTCTTTCAAAAAAGTAAAACAATTCGCATCTCCCTCCTCAAAAGTCAAAGTACTCAGACGGAAGTCCCTGACATTGTACGTTTTCCCAACTTTCTCCGTCAACCATGCAGTCATATCTTCTGTGGAAAACATCTCGCGTTTCGTTTTTTTTCCGGGGTCGACAATATAATATTTCAATCCCTCATCCGTCATATAATTATACCAGAACATTCCTGTTTTCGGTATCCACGAAGGATAAATACCCAAAGCCGGACAATACCGTTTTAAATTCTCTTCCGAAAACTTATCACCTTTCCGGAAATCTGCCTTCTGCGCAAAAACAAATGAAACGCAAAAGAGCATGACTAACAATAAATTTTTCTTCATCACTAAACATTTTGCATTATTACTCTTTAAAACGCATCATTATAAAGGCCAATAAACAACAATGCGCCAGTCAAATATAATTCTTTTTTTTATTCCAACCCCACATTATTTCTCTTTTCGCTTGGGGTTAGCCGGGAACCAACCTTTTTCTACTCGTTTGCGTTGTTCAAACAACTCTCCAATTGACCAAAAAGATGAAGCTCCCCAAACTGCCAATAATGTAGACCATAAAATATGATAAACAAGGACCGACGCAACAACAGCCAGAATTCCCATTATCAGAAAAAACCACCAACAACCAACTCCAAAATAATATTCCCCTTTAATAACAAGCGGATGAAACAACCCGATAATAAGAAATGTAGCGACTCCTATTACTAGTCCGGTAAGATTGTATTCAGCAAGAAATTCCATAACCATCAATTTTAGTTAGAGACAAATATAATGACAAAACCATTATAGTATATCTCAATACCTATAATTATTAGTTATAGTATATGAATATTATGTATTATGATATATTATTATCGCATCATAAATTTGCCCATGAAAAACACGAAAAATACAACAACATGAAAACAGCTTTACAAAAAAACAGCAAAACCATTTACATCGTAACCCTCTCCATCTTAAGCGTATTTCTTCTCATTGACTACATACCGGGGATGCACCACCTGACAAGTTGGGTGACACCGCCTGTAGCCCTTTTTCTGGGACTTGCATTCGCTCTTTTATGCGGGCAGGCTTACCCGACATTCAACAAGAAAGTATCCAAATATCTTCTACAATATTCCGTCGTAGGACTAGGATTCGGCATGAACCTCCATGCTTCGCTCGCTTCAGGAAAAGAGGGCATGGAGTTCACTATCATATCTGTAATAGGCACTTTGCTCATCGGTTGGGTTATCGGTCGACACATCTTAAAAATAAACCGCGACACAGCCTACCTCATCAGCTCCGGCACAGCCATTTGCGGTGGTAGTGCCATCGCTGCTGTCGGACCAGTTTTAAAAGCCAAAGACAGCGACATGTCTGTCGCTTTAGGCACCATATTTATCCTCAATGCCATTGCGCTTTTCATTTTTCCGGCAATAGGACATGCCTTGAATATGAGCCAACAGGATTTCGGTACCTGGGCAGCCATTGCCATCCATGACACCAGTTCTGTTGTAGGTGCCGGTGCCGCATACGGAGAAGAAGCCCTACGAATAGCCACCACTATCAAACTGACACGTGCACTCTGGATTATCCCTATCGCACTCTTCACTTCCTTTATCTTCAAAAGCAAAGGACAACGCATCAGCATCCCTTGGTTTATCTTTTTCTTCATCCTTGCCATGATTTTCAATACATACGTGCTTGACACAACAAAGACCGGAGCAGTTATCGGTGCATCCATTAACGAATTTGCCCGTAAAACACTCACCATCACCCTTTTCTTTATAGGAGCCTCCCTTTCTCGGGATGTATTGAAAGCTGTCGGCATCAAACCGCTTATCCAGGGTATACTTCTATGGGTTGTCATCAGCATAAGCACCCTAGCTTATATATATTGGTTCTGATAACATACCATCCTATACCCATTCCGTAACCAATCCACACACAAATACTCACTTATAGGGATTGTCCCCTCCGCCTCACCACCCTATATTTGCATTGTTGTCGAATAACTCCTCTCAAGGATAAAGCATTTTCTTATAAAGCTACGGTTATGCCATCACCGTAGCTTTTTTACATCTCAAAATTCTCCCCCTCTTCCCTCCCACTCAAATATATCATAAACATATCACAAATATATGACATCTATATATCAAAGATAACAGTCGGATATCTTTGACTAGTAATTGTCATATATTTGTATTGAAAATAAGTCAGACTTGTAGATGAATATATACTACCATTTTGCAAGGATGAATTATCTCCCTTGCAACAAAAGAAACACTTAATTAGCAGAAGGCAGATTCGCCATATCAAGTCTATTATCAAAAGATACTTAAATTGTAACGAAGCTATTACTATTTTGGCAAACAATTAAAACATTTCTTATATTTGCCTTGTGAATATCGTCTCTATAATAGAGACGATATTTCTATATTTAATAAAAACTATTTGCTCATGGAACAATTACCTTTGGTTTCGGTTATAGTGCCCGTATATAATATGGAAAAATATCTGGCAGAAACATTGGACTCTGTACTAACATCTGATTATCCAAATTTCGAAGTAATTGTCATGAATGATGGTTCTAAGGATTCATCCTTGAGCATTGCACAGAAATTTGCAAAACGAGACAAACGGGTTCAAGTTTATTCTCAACCTAATGCGGGAGTTTGTGCTGCCCGCAATCATGCTATATCATTAGCATCAGGAGAGTTTATTCTTCCCTTCGATGCTGATGATATTATGTGTTCAAATTTTATCAGCGACGCAGTAAAAGCAATTATGGCAGACAACGAGATAAAAGTAGTCCGCCCAAAAGTTGAATTTATGGGGGAGCGCACAGGAGAATGGAAATTAGCTCCATATTCACTCAACCTATTAGCACGCAAAAATATGATTCCAATCTGCTCCTTATATCGTAAAAAAGATTGGGAAAAATCTGGCGGATATACAAAAGATATCACAGCCCGCGAAGATTGGATATTTTGGATTTCTGTATTAAAAAATGGTGGTAAAGTTGTCTCTCTATCCAGACTTTCTATGTATTATCGGATACGTAAAACATCCAAACGGATTACAGACCGACAACAAAAAAAAGAAATCATCAACTATTTGAACAAACAGCATCCGGAATTTTTTGAAAGAGAACTTGGAGGACCACTACGCTACCAAAGAACATACTCAAAATTAATCAATAAAATATACCGAGTACTACATCCTCGCCAAGCATATGTACATCCCAATTATCAGTACTTACACGATTTCATAAAGACTTTACCTATACATTTTCGTAACAACAATGGGAAAATCATTTACAAAGGACGAAATGAATTACGTGAATTTAAAATAAATGATACAGAATTAGTTGTAAAAGCATTCCGCATACCAAATATCATAAACAGGATTGCATACGGTCTATTTCGTTCTCCTAAAGCCAAACGTTCATACGAATATGCACAAATGCTTCAAAAAAGCAACATTGGAACTCCACAACCTATTGGTTATTATACAGAAAGGAACGGGTTCCTATTTGGCAAAAGTTATTATATCAGCCTAAAATCAGAATGTCCATATACATACTACGATTTGACGAAAAACGACTTCGTCAATGAAAACAAAATACTTCGAGCTATTGCCCGTACAACTGCAGCAATGCACGAACATGGTTATTTACATAAAGATTATTCGCGCGGCAATATCCTATTTAAAGAATCAGATGAAGAAGTAAAGGTAGAAATTATTGATTTAAATCGCATTCGCTTTGCAAAAATAGACATGAATACTGGTTGCAAAAATTTCGAACGCCTACCCGCAACACCTCACATGCACCATATTATGTCAGAAGAATATGCAAAAGTCCGAGGATTTGATGCTAAGAAATGCTACGAACGAATGGTTTTCTATCGCAAGCTACAACCTGATAAAATAGAAAATCTGTACTAAATAAAAACGTTATGAATATTTTTACAGTTGTCGTCACCTATAATTGTAAAAAAAGAGCAACGAAATCAAGGAAAAGCTCATGGAACAATTACCTCTAGTTTCTGTTATAGTGCCAGTGTATAACATGGAAAAATATCTGGCTGAAACATTAGACTCTATCATTACTTCTGATTATCCGAATTTCGAAGTAATTGTCATGGATGACGGTTCTAAGGATTCTTCTTTAAGCATTGCACAAAAATTTGCAAAACGAGACAAACGGATTCAAGTTCATTCTCAACCTAATGCGGGGGCTTGTGCAGCAAGAAATCATGCAATTTCATTAGCACAGGGCATTTACATTTTACCGGTTGATGCAGACAACCGCATCTCTGCCTCCTTTATCAGTCATGCTGTAACTGAAATAGAGAAAGATGCAGATATTAAAGTGGTTTGTCCACGAGCACAATTTATCGGAGATGCAGATGGAGAATGGAAATTACCTCCCTTCTCTCTAAAATTGCTAGCACGCAAAAATATGATGGATACCTGTGCGCTTTATAGAAAATCTGATTGGGAACAAACTGGTGGATATTGTGAAGAAATTATCGCACGTGAAGATTGGGAGTTCTGGATTTCAATATTAAAAAATGGAGGCAAAGTTGTCCGCTTGCCTGAAATAGAATTATACTATCGAATACGTAGTGGCTCTAAACGTATATCAGATCGTAAGTTAAAGGCGCATGTTATCAAGACATTAAATTTACGTCATCCGGAATTTTTTGAAAGAGAACTTGGAGGACCACTACGCTACCAAAGAACAT
>CAJJNP010000093.1 GCA_905193145.1 uncultured Odoribacter sp.
GGAACCCATACTGAAGCCCGTATTTTACATTTACACAAAATATTTTATAGTGCCATTATGTATGTTTTCGGGTATATCTATAAGAAAATGTAAACGGAATAATTCTGATGTTTATATAACACAAACGAAAGGGATGACCGACAGCGACCATCCCTTTCGTTTGTATATGTATTTAATAGGATCATTTTACTTCCCAAGTGTCGTTAGTCATAAGCAATTCATTGAAATTGTGATATTTCTTTTTGCCTTTCACTTCTTCGATTTGCTCCATAACTGCATCGTTGTATGTAGGAGCTTCCACATCACGAATTACTCCTAAAGCTATTGGGAACTCCGGACCTTCCATTAACGCCAGTTTTAATTGAAGGGTATTGTCCATACAATGAGCATCGTGTATCAGAATGTCTTTTTCCGTAATCCCGTTTTCACCCAACTTCACTACTTTCAGTCCGAATCCTTGTTGCATCAATCCGTATTCTTTGTTCTCGCCGAATAACATTGGTTTTCCGTGTTCCAGATAGATGGCGTTTTTGGCGCGTCCTTCTTTGGTCGCGACACTTTCATGGGTACCGTCATTGAAGATAACGCAATTTTGCAGTACTTCTACTACAGATGCACCTTTGTGATTAGCGGCAGCTTTCAAAACTTCCACGGAGGCAGCACCGTCAACGGCTACACAGCGTGCAAAGAAGCGGCCGCGTGCACCGAAGCAGAGTTCGGCCGGATGGAAAGGATCTTCAACCGTTCCATAAGGAGAGGACTTGCTGACAAAACCACGTTCTGATGTGGGCGAATACTGTCCTTTAGTTAATCCGTAGATACGATTGTTTAACAAGATCATATTAAGATCGACGTTACGACGGATGGCGTGAATGAAATGGTTGCCACCGATAGCCAAACCATCGCCATCTCCGGATACTTGCCAAACGGTAAGATCGGGATTGGCCACTTTGGCACCTGTAGCTACCGCAGCAGCACGTCCGTGGATGGTATGAAAGCCATAGGTGTTTACGTAATAAGGCAAACGCGATGAGCAACCGATACCGGAGATAACGGCAATATTGTGTGGAGCCACTCCCAATTCGGCCATAGCTTTATGCAGGGAGTTCAGGAAAGCATGATCGCCACATCCCGGGCACCAGCGTGGTTGCCCCGATTTATAATCTTTAGCTGTATATACTGTTTCGCTCATTTCTTATTCCTCCAATAATTTAGTAAATGTATCTACAAGTTCTCTTGTAACGAAAGGCTGTCCTTTCACCTGATTAAACTGGTTGATATTCAGTCCGGGTACTTTCATACGCAGATATCCGGCAAACTGTCCCAGATTTTGTTCGGCTACGATAATTTTTTTGTATTTCTTCAGTACGTCTGCTGTATTTTTAGGCAGCGGGTTGATATACTGGAAATGAGCAAGTGCCACTTTTTGGCCATTTTTACGCATATGTTCTACAGCGGAGTAGAGGTGACCATATGTTCCACCCCATCCTACTACCAACAGCTCGGCATCGGCATCACCCTGTACTTCCAGTTCGGGAATGCAGTCTGCAATCTTATCCACTTTGGCTTGACGCAATAATGTCATCTTTTGGTGATTTTCCGGTTCGGTAGAGATAACGCCGGTTTCATTACTTTTTTCCAGACCGCCGATACGATGCATGAAGCCTTCTGTTCCGGGAACCGCCCAATAGCGTGAACCTGTTTTCTCGTTACGCTGGAACGGTGTCCAAGTACCTTCCATTTCGGGAGTGACATAGGGCGGGTTTATGGCCGGATATTCATCCAAGTTGGGTAATTTCCATGCAGCGGAACCATTAGCGATGAAAGCATCGGTCAGTAGTACTACCGGTGTCATGTGTTCCAATGCGATTTTTGCAGCCATATAAGCGGCATCAAAGCAGTTGGTTGGTGAAGTAGCGGCAATAACCGGCATTGGGCTTTCACCATTGCGTCCATAGAGCGCCTGTAGCAGGTCTGTTTGTTCTGATTTAGTAGGCATACCGGTTGATGGACCTCCACGTTGTACATTAACAACAACTAATGGGAGCTCTGCGATGACAGCAAGGTTCATGGCCTCACTTTTCAGACATACCCCCGGGCCGGAAGTCGTAGTGACTGCAAGGTCACCTGCAAAGGCAGCACCTACCGCAGAAGCGCATCCGGCAATCTCGTCTTCGCATTGTACGGTCTTTATGCCGAGTGATTTGTGCTTAGACAGTTCGTGAAGAATATCTGTAGCCGGGGTGATCGGATAAGAGCCCAGATAGAGTTCCAGACCGGCCTTTTCTGCTGCTGCAATCAAACCGTAGGAGGTAGCTTTATTACCGTTTATGTCTGTATAGAGTCCTTTTGCCTTGGGACTTTTACTTTCTATCTTATAAGTAGAGGTAGAAGCGTGGGTATTTGCACCATAATTATAGCCATCGTTCAAAACTTTGATGTTAGCTGCTGCAATTTCCGGTTTCTTGGCAAACTTCTGGCGAAGCATATTTTCGGCAGCTTTAAGATTTCGATTGAACAGCCAGCAGACTAATCCTAAAGCGAACATGTTTTTACAACGTAGCATGGCTTTGTTGTCCAGACCGGAATCTTTTAGGCTTTCCTTACACATAGAAGATATGGGCACTTCAAGAACTTCTTGTTTGATACCTAATTCTTCGAATGCATTATTTGTCGTAAATTTCGCTTTTTCCAAGTCCTTTGCTCCAAAAGAATCAGAATCGGTAATGACCAGCCCTTGTGGTTTGCAGAATTTGATCTGCGTTTTTAGAGCTGCGGGATTCATTGCTACTAATACATTACAACGATCGCCTGGAGTAAATATTCTGTTTGCTCCGATATGTACTTGAAAGCCGGATACACCGGTCAAAGACCCTTGCGGGGCACGAATATCTGCCGGATAATCGGGGAATGTACAGATGTCATTCCCTACTGTTGCCGACACGTTCGAGAAGATGTTACCGGCCAGTTGCATACCGTCGCCGGAATCGCCGGAGAAGCGTACTACCACTTGCTCCAATTCTTTAACCATCATTTCGTCTGCCATAATTTTACTTACTATTTTAATTTTAGGATCGACTTGTTGTATTCTTGCATAAATATAACCCTTGTGTTGGTCACTTTTGTATATTCATTTATTATGCAGAAGGTTTCGCAAAGGTCGTAAAGTTAAACGACTTAGCAAAATCTTTTTTAGTTTATCTATAGCTGTCTATCAAAAGATTTGAAATATTGTTTGTATTGGACGTATATGTTAGTGTATTGGATAGGTTTCAATTTGTTTGTGATTCATTTTGTGTCATATTGATATCGATGTTTGTGAGGTAAAATGACGAATTGTTGCAGTTTTTATGCAAAATACAATCTTTCTGCTACTTTTTGTTGTGTATTATCTTGCAATGATAAGAATAAATCCCCTCTTTTCTAACTCTATTTCCTGAAATTGTTAATGCCTGCTTCCTTATTGTCCGGATACTTTATAAATCTATGCATTCTGTCTTGTTAAATCGATAGAATACATTATCTTTGCAACTAAAATTAAAAGTAGGTCCTGTAGTTCAACGGATAGAATAGAAGTTTCCTAAACTTTAGATAGGGGTTCGATTCCCCTCGGGACTACTTATGAAAAGTCAATTATTGAGTTTCTATATAGTTTTTTTGAGTTTTACTTCCGCTTTTACTTTTCCCATTTTGTTAAGATTATATTTAGCTTTTATAGATTGTTGTTTGTGTTTTTTCTCATGAAAACAATGGGACATTTGCAAGAATGTGTTTATAAATAAGTCAACTTTGAGAAATGTTTCGGAGGAGGAATTCTGATTGAAACAAAAAGGAAGAGTTATCTGAAACTATAGCTTAACTATAAAAAACAGATAACTCTTCGAATACAATCTTTTTTCCTTAAAGAAAAATGTTATAACTGTTTATTTCTTTATCAGTTTTTGACTGCGTACAATATTTCCTTTTTGCATCTTAACGACATATATAGCCGGAGTGATGTCGGATATATCTGTAGAAGAAGGATTATTGGGCACATATTTAACTAACTGTCCATCAGTTGTATATATCCATGCTTTTTCTACATTGTTGAAATAAATCGTACCTTCGGTAGTTGTTGGCCACATTGTAGAAATAACAGATTCACTGTCTTTCCAAACATTTTCAACACCATCCGGATTGTTATTCAGTCCTTCCGGTTCATCAGCTTCACCTTGATCATGCATATCCGGTGCCGGTTCGCGCGAAGGATTATTACCAATAATTTCTACTGGAATATCCAAAGTGAATCCTTTAGCTGTAAATCCGCAAGGGCCGGGGTGTGCAAACCATGCATCGGAGAACACAAGACGTAGACGACTTTCTCCTGGTTTTGCATCAGCAGGAATAGTAAATTTCTGCGTTACGCCTGTCGTTTGGAATTCAGGAGTTCCCTGTTTTACTGTGCCTAATTCAAAAATTGTTTCAGTGGCCGGTTCGTGGGACTTACTTCCATCTAAATCGATATAAGCTTTTCCTAAGCAGAATTTTAACCCATCATCTAAATCAGCTGCTTTGAAGAAAAGTTCTACTTCTTGTCCTTGATTTACTTTCAATGTTTGATCGCACATTGCATATTGAGTTCCGTCGGCTTGTGGAGCATCAGCAGTGTAATTAATATCTTCAACAGCACCGGTAGTTTTAAACTGTTCGATATAACGAACTTCAATGGCGATGTCAGCACCTTCTGCGTTATAATTTAATGTAGACTCGCAATAAGGATCATTATTGAATGCAGGTAATTCAGAAGCGTTGCCACGACCAATATGAATCCATTCTACGGGAGAATAGGTTTTTCCATCTACAGAAACCGAACGAATACCGATATACGGGTCATCTGTAGCAGTTTCAAACATAATATTACCTAAATAAGCAGACCATGTAGAGGTACGTCCTATTTCTGAAACTTTACCATTTTCACCATTCTTATACATTAGCTGGAAATGGTCAATATTCACTTCGTCATTGTAAATCAAACCATATTTAGCATTATCACTATTGTAACCTGTGGCATTTACTGCCCAATTCAGCTTCACAGAAAGAGATTGAGTTGTTTCTTCTTTCACTTCTACAATAATACTTTCCGCATCAATCGGTGCAGGAGTTTTCACTGCGCAATCGTCAGTCAAAGCAAGTTTACCAATCAGCATATTATAGTTTCCTTCATATGTTCCTTTCACGCGAAAACCGATGTATTCAATTATATCACCACTATTAATACCTGAAAGTGCAATTTCCTTCTCTTCCCATGTCGGTCCATTCAGATTACCTACAGGAAACTCCATCCATGTGTCATCATTAAATTTCTTTAGAATCACATAGAGGTTGGAAGCATTTGTACCATTTACACCAGATTTCAATGCAACATTTGCTTTTGCATTACCACCGGATACGTTCAATTTTGCACGGTAGAGAACAACATCTGACCCTTTTGCTGTCGGCTCACCTGAAAGACGGAGAGCAGAACCGCCGGTATAAGCATCTTCGTGTGTAAATTCGGCATCAACGGCAGTAGAACGAGTCTTTGTGTTGGCATCATAAATTAACCAGCGATATGTAGGAACTATATCCTGTTGTCCCATATTATACCAGCTACCAAATGTTTTCTTTCCTTTGTAGTTATAGCGTTCACCATTACCCAAAGAAAAATGTGTAGTGAAAGGCAAATCTCCTTGAATAGCAGTACGCTCAGGTACAAAATCAGCAAAACCAGCAAAATTAACCATTTGATTTGGTTTATCATCATTGTTGGATATTTCAAAAATATTTCCACTGTTAGACAATGCAGGACGGTCAATTGGAGAACGTTTACCACCAGAAAAACCTTTTTCCAACAATTTCTGGTAATTACTTTGTAATTCCATGGTATTGTCGCCAATGGCAAACTGGAAGAAGCGACTAATCTTGTGCTCACCCCACAAGCAAAGGCCAACTTGTTCAGCGCCATCGGCATGGAAGTTGGTCCATTGGCGATCCATACTGGCAATCCACACACCTTGATACAATCCCTCGCAGTCACCTTGGATAGCAATAGCGTTTTTCTGGGACATAGCTAAAGTTCTCGGAATATCATTAGCAGAATAATTCATCATAACCTCTGTTGTTCTACCATTTTCGTTGGCAAAATAATCAGCAGGATTAGTTAGATAAGATGGACCTCCATACAGCCCAATGTGAAAACTATCAAAATTCAATTCTGCTGCACGTTTATAAAGAGCTTGATGAAAGGCTATTACGGTTTCATTGTTGTAGCCGGTATCTTCCCAATTGTAGTTAATACCATCTAAACCAAAGAATTTTAATACGTTGATAAAAGCATCGACATATCGGAATGAACCATCTGGATTTTTTGTAGAAATCAAATTAATATATTCCGTAGCAGTCTGCCCACGACCACCGGTAGTATCAAAAAATTTAATTCCACTGAACATATCGGTACCATTCTTATGTGCAGCATCCGCCCAAGAACCTGGAGCTTGGAATGGAGAATGATTCCATGCCCCGTAAAGGTTTACATAGTTCCACATAGAAAAAGTATCATTATTGAATAAGGAACTAGGATATCCTCCGACTAAATCGCCTTGACCAGTTGGCATATTCATCCACAAACGACGTTTTGCATATACCTCAGGAACCACATTTTTAGAAGCATCTTCAATAATGTCACGTGGACGAACATGCGAACGGGAAAACTCCAGATCTAAGTTAAATCCAGCTTCTGTCCATTCTTCCGCAGAAGGATAATTTCGACCTTCATTCATTGCTTTGACAAACAACTCCAAGATGGTAGATTCCTTCCATGGGGTAAAGTCGAACACTTCTGTTGAAGCCGAAGGAGGATAATCTGTCTTATCCTGTGCCGGAGCTTGTCCTGAAAGCAGCAACATGGCAGCCATGCTAAACAAAGTAAATTTCTTCATAATACAGAAAATTAAATTATTAAATAAAAATGATTTCTTGAGAGGGGAAGGATCCCCCCCTTTCTCTTATAAATAGTTTGGATTATATCATTAAAAATTTGGCGTTCCTTCTACATCCCACCAAATACGAGTAGATTGGAGATCGGCTCCACCTAAAGCTTTAAGTCCTGTAGCTGCTACATCAGCAGCAACTGCTTGTGTGTCAGTGCCAGGGAAGCGCATTCTGCGCAACAGATCCCCTTCTTGTAGATTGGCGTCGGCGTCTTCCCAATTAAGTACCGGCAAGGTTTTCGGGTAACCTGTACGGCGCATTTCTGTCCATGCCTCAAAAGAGTAGGGAAATAGAGCGATATACTTTTGAGTGATAATTTTTTCCAGTTTTGTTTCATCACTATCACCTGCATTCCACTTTACACCAATGGTTATTGGACTCTGATAGTTGTTAGATGCATCAATTGGGTCAATATATTGATATGGAACAGCTTCTTCCACTTGCTTATAATCAGCTAACCCGGCATCATACTCAAAGGCTGTCATGCGCCATTCACAAGTTGCATTGTCAATACCGCGATTGTAGTAAAATTGTGCATCGCAACCTTCATCACCAACATTCCAACCACGTACTAACCCTTCTGCACGCAAGAAGTCTACTTCTGAAAGTTTAATAAAATAGAGTGGTGCTTCTGTGAAATATTGATAAATAGAAGAATATCCGCAATCTTTATTGCTGGCGGCAGATTGTCCTTCACCCATTTTCTTTCCGGCACGAAGACCTATAACACGAGTATTAGCTTCCAAATCGCCCAATTTTACTGAATTTTTATCAAATAAAAAATTACAATAAGGATGTTTTAATGAAAAAAGGATTGTCTCAAAAGAAGCGTTTAAGCGAGAGTCTCCCCATGAACGGGATATTTCGGCAAGTGGATGATTGGTGCCACTTTTATCTGTTGAAAACGATACTTCGTCTTCTAAAGAGTTAGCAACACCTTCCATAACGGCTTCTTCTGCCCATTTTTTGGCTAAGTCTTTATCTCTTTTTACCACATGCATAGCCATACGGAGTTTTAGAGAATTTCCCATTTTGCGCCAGGTCTCAAAATCTTTTGTATCAGTGATTTCATCTACATCTTTTAATAGTTTGTTCACTTTAGTTTTATACCATTCCGGGCGATTGGGATAATTCTTTAAACAGGCATTAATGCTGTCAAGATTGTCCACAATACCTTTGTAAATATCCTCACAGCTATCGTATGTATAAGGATGTTCCTGTTGATTGGCTTTAAATTGTGTATATGGAAATGAACCATAAAGGTCGACTTCTTCTTGAGAAGCATAATCAAAAAGTAATAAAGCTACTGCTTTCATCTCGGGAATGGAATCAATATCTGGATGATTTAAAATCGGAGATAGATAATTCTTTGTCAATGTATAATTACCATTCGGACCTGCGTTTACTGACTGCTCAAAGGCATAGGTAGAATTTAGGGTAATCATAGCAAATGGAAAGTCTGTATGAGGAACCACCATGTATCCGGCATAATTATCAACTGACATATTAAATTGGTATTGATAGGCATGTGCCCCAGGACGCGTCGCTTCCTTACCGCCACGCATAGAGTAAGTAGCTGAAAGAATATAACCTAACGGTGCTTCTTTAGCAAGGTTTGTTAAAGCAAGGTCAAGTCCCTCTTGAGAAATTTCTTTATGATAATCCAATATATCAGCCGCCCCATGATAAACCTCGTCAGAACCTTCTTCTGTGTTACCTGTTAACTCATCACCTGGCACATCAAAATCCATACAAGATTGCATACCTAACAGTGACATCACAATGCAAGCAATAAAAAAATTATTTTTTTTCATATTCATCTGTCTAATATTTAGAAGTTAGCTTTTAATGAAATACCGAATGAACGAGCAGATGGCATATTAAATACATCGAACGCTCCTAAACCATTCTGAGTAGAAAGAGCAAGGTCTGGATCAACCGGGGCATCTTTATAAAGGAAACAAAGGTTACGAGCTACAAGAGAGAGTGACAAATGTTTAGAAGCACCAAACAAATTTCTAAAGGTATATCCCAGTGATAATTCACCTAAACGGAAATTAGTAGCATTGTAAACATATTGCGTGCCATAAGTATTCCCACCTACTTGTCTATAATATTTTTCGATAGAAACCAATTGTCCATCGGACATGTACATGGCAGGTTCACCCGTAGCAGTATATAGGTTATTGGCTTCGGCTGCTAAACGTGCATCCGCAGTACGTTGAGAATTGCCTACAGCATCCAACATTCCTTCTGTCAAAGAGATTACTTTACCTCCAATACGTCCGTTGATCAAGAAATAAAGTGAAAAGTCTTTATAATTAATTGTATTACTCCATCCTAAATTAAACTTGGAGTTCATATTGCCTAAATAAACATAATTTTGCGTATCAAGTTGTGGCGCTCCATTTACTAATTTAATAGAGCCGTCTTCATTACGCTTAAAGTCTTGTGCGTACAAATCGCCATAAGAACCTCCCTCATCATACCGAACCATTACTTTGCCTCCGGCAATACTTTGTTCTAATTTGGCAGAAGTACCGTCTTCTTTAGTGTAAGTTTTTTCGATTTTATTATAATTATAGGAGAAATTCACGGAAGTACGCCACATCCAATCTTTAGCAAATGCTAAATTATAGCTAAGAGTCGTTTCGATACCTTGATTACGGATAACTCCTGCATTTACAGGCTTTTTTAATCCTCCAAGATCACTAATGGTTAAATAACTATTATGCATGGCACTGTTATAATAGGTCATATCCCAGTTTAGAGCACTCCCAAATAAAGAAATATCAAAACCGGCTTCGAAAGATTTTGTTTTTTCTGGTATTGGGTTATTGAAATAACTATAAGAAGAAGGTACGGCAGCACCTGTAAGTGGGTCTGTGTTACGAGCATTATAGAGAACGTTCGGGATAGAGTTACCCACTTCGAATATGAAGCGCGAACTTTCAGATTGGTAATTACTTCAGGCAGGGTAACTATTTGATGTAATAGCGCATTGGCACCCACTGAAAAGTAACCATAATTAGTAGGGGTTCCACGATACGAGTACTGTTTGAAAGCGCGGTACCAGTCTCGACGATAACTACCCTCCAGATATACTTTTTCTTGCCACCCTATCTGACCAGTAAAAAGTAAACCCTTATCCCAGTTGGAAGAAAGTGTGTATGAACGTTCACTTACGTTGCCTTGTGAAACAGAAGGTTCGAAAAAGTTGATTAGTGTTGGCATAGTGTCGTGTTTCCAATTGGCTGTAGTAGCTTTGGCCCAAAGTTTTTGCGTTTCTCCTTTTAATGTATGTCCTGTCCAACCGGTAGTGGCTGAGATAGAGAAATCTTTAATTTGTTTGTCATAGCTTAGTAAAGCGTCTACATATACTTCATTTATCCAATTAAGGTCTTGTCCATACATACCATAATCTTCCATAGCTGATATATTCCATGTGGTAGCCATGCGCTCTGATGTTCCTTTCATTTTTGTACGGTCCAAACTCAAACGTCCCTGTATCTTCAAACCATCAATGATCTGATAATTGGCAGAGATATAACCATAAGCACGTTCTTCTTCACTTATAGAATTGCGAGTATTTACCATCCAATAAGGGTTGTTCATACCATTTTGCCAATATGCCCATTCCTGTTTGGGCCCGGTTAGCTCAACAGTACCAGTAGTCCATTTATTGTTTTTAGAATCGAAATAGCTTTGTTCGTTAGAAGTCCATTTACCATTTTCTATGTAGTAATTTTCCTTATAATAATTTAGATCCACATTTCTTGGCATACGATAAAGATCATAAAGTGGATTCATCACTGTTCCTCCTCCAGGACGATTCTTGGTTTTTGCCTGTACATAATTTAGTGATAAATCGACATTTAACTTTTTATTAAATAGTGAATAACTCTGACGAAAAGAGAGCGTGTTACGTTTGTAATTATTGTTGCGCATCATACCGTCAGAATATGAATTTGCGTATGAAAAATAAGTACGAACAGTCTCAGTACCTCCACTAACGGATATTGAGTTATTGAATGTGGCACCTGTACGGAAAAAGTCATTTACGTCATCATTGGAAGCTGTATTACGTAATTTAGCACCTGAATAATTAAGTTCGTCAGCCGTTAAATCTGATAATTTTTTCCCCCAGCTATCTACAGATAAAGTCTCGGCAGTAGGATCAACTGTAGCACCATATACATTTTGGATTTTGGGAGTGAGCAAAGGGCGATCAAATGTTGCACTTGAAGATACATTAATAGAAATACGACCTTCTTTGCCTTTTTTTGTGGTAATCATTAATACGCCATTGGCAGCAGCACTACCATATAATGCAGCAGCATTAGCACCTTTTAGGATATTCAAACTTTCAATATCATCAGGATTGACAAGCGATAACGGATCAGAACCTTCAGAGGTACTGGAATATGTCAGATTAGAGCCTCCATCAAAACCAGTTTGACCATTCACATTATTAGTCATTGGTACACCGTCTATTACAATCAACGGACTGTTGTTACCCAAAATAGATTTATTACCACGAAGCAAAATTTTAGAGGCACCACCAGCACCACCAGCACTTGGGGTAATGGTAACTCCGGAAGCTTTTCCGGAAAGTGCATTCACGAAATTGGCATCCTGCACTTTCATTAATTCATCTCCTTTCACTTGTTGAGTTGCATAAGTCAATGACTTCTCTTTGCGTTCTATACCCATGGCTGTAACAACTACCTCATTTAGCTGTTGTGCATCTTCTTTCATTATTATGTTAAATGAAGAAGCACCAGCTACTCGCAGTGATATTTTCTGATAACCAATGTAGCTGAATTCTAATACAGCTTCGTCATTAAGTATTTCTAAAGTGTAATTACCATCAATATCGGTAATTGTACCTGTAGTAGTACCTTGTACTAATACACTAACCCCGATAAGTGGTTCGCCATATTCATCAGACACGGTACCCTTAATTGTGCGTTGTTTTTGCTGCATGGTAGAATGTACGGTTGGGGTTTCTTTAGTAGAATAAACTACCAAATGATTATCACGTACGGAATAGGTCGTGTTAGTGTTTTTGAGCAAGTCTGTCATGACTTTAGACAACTTTTCACGGTTAGCATGTATCGTAACTTTACGGTTAGGATCCACATCTTTCGCGTTATAAACCATACTCAGTGAAGTCTGACGACTAATTTCATTCAAAACCTCGCTCAAAGGTGCATTCGCAAAATCCAAACTTATTACTATCTCGCTTTGTGCGGTAGCATTCGTTAAGAATGGAACAAAAAGGAATAGGGAAAACAACAGAATTTTAATTCTGTACTCTAAATTTTTCTTCATTTAGCATTCTTTATTACGTTAACAAATACTGATTACTTTACTACTTTAATTGTAGACGTGCATTGCATATCGCACGATATAAGTTTTTTCTATTATCTTCTTTTATTCATGTTCTTCATTATCCAATATAAAACAACATATATTAATTTTAATTCTTTTTTTGAGATTCTTTTCTTATATTACAATTCAGAGATAAAGGTTACTAAATAAATGGAG
>CAJJNP010000094.1 GCA_905193145.1 uncultured Odoribacter sp.
CTTAAACATTTTTGTTTTCATACTGGGAATTGTGAATATTGCAATGACGAAAAGCAAAACAATTCCTAAAATTACGGGAACTGATTTTATTTTGTATTTAAAGAAAAAGAATGTCATTAAGGCTATTGTTGTCCCTATAATACTAGTACGGAATACCCATAAAATACAAGGAATTATAAACAGAACACATAATAATAAATCTTTTTTATCTTTTCCACCATGATAGTATAACGCTAAGGAGAATATACACATGGATATGTAATGTATACTTCGTGCCGTTCCATACCAAAATACTCCCGATACTAAATAATTCATCAATGGAATGAAAGAAACCCCGATGGATATGATAGCTACCATTCTTGCCCCTAATCCAGCCTTAATAAAAACTTCTTTATTTCTAACCGCCGTTGACGCTGAAAGCATAATTAATAGTGGATAACTATATTTCAATATGACACGGAATCCATAAACGAGAGATGTCGTATAGCTCAATCCTATAATCAGCCAAATTACATAAATCAAATATAGAATGACCGTAATACTACATTGAGGCTTTCTTTTTACTATAAATAATTCGATGATGCAGAAAGCCTCCAGTACCATCAACCGGATAGCCATCAAGTCTAATACTCCGGGAGCTGAGAAAGCCAATAGACCGGTTGAGAATGTGAGTATCCAGAATAACTCCGGTCCGTCCAACAATAATTTTTTCTTTTTATTCAGGGGATGAGTGATTATTCCCTGTCTTGTGAACAGAAATTTTGCCCCCATCACTGTGATAATCAGAAAGTATATATAGTTTAAAAAGTACATGAATCTAATTTGTTACTTTTTCATACAGATCATTGAATAGCAGAGTGTATTGGTTATTCCCAAATTGCTCTACATAACGTGTCGCCTTCATAGAAAGCATTTTCATGTCTTGAGGATGTTCCAATACATAACAAACCTTTTTTGCTAAATCCTCTGTGTTCTCTTGTTCATGTAACAACCCTACCTCTTTATCCTTCACGATTTCCGAAAGTCCCCCTGTCTTTGATGCTATTACTACGCATCCTCGTGCCATTCCTTCAATGGCTGTCAGTCCGAATCCCTCACTGCGCGAAGGTATTAATAAGACGTGTATTTTGTCATAATATGCTTGCAGTTGACTCTGATCTTTTCTGCCTACCCATGTGATGTACTCGCTAACATGTAAATCTTTTGCTTGCTGTTGCATAAATGCTTTCAGCGAACCGTCTCCAACTATCAGTAAGCGAGTTTCCGGATATCTTTCTTTTATTCGTACAAATGCCGGAATCACTAAATCGCCCCCCTTGATTTTTTCCAACCTACCCACTACCCCCAAAGTAACAGGTGAGGAGAAATCACGTTGTTCTTCTCGTATCTTTATATATGAGGGCAATACATTGTAGATGGTGAAATGGTTCACCTTTTGTATTACTGTTTTTTGTGTGTATAGATTGGATTTACCAAAAAAAGACATTTCCGCTACTTGCGTAATACAAGTAAACACTCGTACACAATACCTTTGAATGAAGTGCACCAATTTTAGATTTGGATAAATATCGGCTGCTGTATGTGCAGTAGCGATGATATTTTTTATTCCAAACAGACGCAGTAAAAGAATGGGAATAGCACCGGGAGCCATATACTGTACATGAGTGATATCCGGTTTGCTAATCCGTATCATTTGCTTCAGCCCCTTGTATAAAAAGATAATTCCGTTTATTCCTCCAATCCGTTTTCCGGTCACACTCAAACATACCACTTTACTTCCTGCCTGCTGATAGCGAGACACCATATTCGGAGTATGTTCAAAATAACATACGGTAGTTACTTGATGTCCACCTCGTATTAAAGCTTCCACTAAGTTTAGGGTTTGTATTTCAGTGCCTCCTGTCAATAGGCAGGGAATACAGATTAAAACTCTCATCAAAATTTATTGTTTTTAGAATAAAGGTATAAATTCGTGAAATGATAATTTTGCTATCTTAATAATTTAGTGTCGTCTGATTTCAATTTATCAAGAACAATAATTCTTTTTTTCAATCTATTTCTCAAATGTAGTATACGATTGAGAATTTTGAAGGGAAAAACGATTATAACCTTTATTATAGGGTGATATTTTAACCAACAAAAAGAGTTAAATACCGATTCTTCATTAAATAGATCGTAGTCGTCTGCCATTTTAGGAAATCTGTTTCTGAGGAATTGTACTTTTTGTACATCTTCTGTTGAAGATGAAGTCGAACTTATACCAAAACAATTAAATTTAGAAACTGTAATATCATAATACTTGTAACTACAGTTTTGTACAATTAACGCGTCAACGAAAAAGCACCAATCAGATATGATTCTGTAATTTTCATTATAGCCACCCAGTTTGTTTAATAATTCTCTCCTGATAAATGTACCCGGATGAGGTAGCGAGCCATTGATGAAAGTAAAAAGAGAAATGTTGTGGGGTGGGAATTGATACCATTTCTTTGTGTGAGAATATAATTCGATACCACCAGATATGATATCTTCTGTAAAAGACTGACTGAACAAAACTTGTAACACATCCGAATCGTATAAAGAGTCTCCGGAATTTAAAAAAAGGCAATATTCTCCTTTTGCTAAATTTAAACCTTTGTTCATGGCGTTATAAATGCCATGGTCGTTTTCTGATATCCATTGGTTGATATGATTGGCATTCTGTTTGATAACTTCCAGACTACCATCCGTAGATTGACCGTCTATAATGATATACTCATAATCGGTAAACGTTTGCGCTATCACGCTACTAATGGTTTCGGACAGACCGTTCTTATTATTCAGATTGATTGTAATGATAGATAATTTCATATTCAGTTCTTGGAATGTGTCTTGGCTTTGGCTGCAATACCTGTAACGATGCTGTCAGGAGGAGTGCTATGTACAACGATACTACCTGCTCCTATAATTGTATGATCACCGATATGAACATTTCCAATGACGATTGCTCCGGTACAGACTGACACATTATTTCCAATTATCGGTCTGTTTTCGTTCAGTGATGTGTCTTTCTACCCAATGTTGTGAGGTGCCATATCTGACAGTTTTCCCCTATTGATTGTGCATTGACAACACATGAATATCCATGCCAAATTACGAGCCCTTTGCCTATTTGGGAAGACGGAGTATGGAAATATAGATTATTTTGTCCTCGTGCAAAAAGAGAGAGGTAGTGAGCTCCTGTTCTATGATAAAACAGACTCCTGTATTCTGGGAACATATTTAATAAGAATAGAAAACCTCTGATTCCTTTTTTCTGAAATCTATTACGCGATAACCACATATCTCTTTCATAATCAAGAACGGTATGTCGTATACGTGAATGATAATATACAAAAATATGCGGAACAAATCGTAAAGATGCAAATAGGGATAATATACGTATCATTGAGCACGTTTTATACAATCTTGGTATAAAAGATAATATTCTTGTGCCTGTTTTTTAGGTGAAAACAGGGTGTGAGATTTTTGTGATATTCGTTGCCTGATAAAAAGGCTTTTTGTGTTAATGAATTGATGAATCGCTTTATATAAAGCTTCTGCTTCTATCGCATCGGCAATAATTCCGTTTTCTCCATTTGTGATGATATCCATCATACCTCCGGTGGGCATTGTTATTACAGGTGTGCCGCAGCATAAAGATTCCAACATCGTGTTTGGCAGATTATCTTCGCGGCTTGGCAAAATAAAAGCATCGGCAGCAGCGTATGCCAGTGCCATTAATTGTTCGTCATGTATGCTACCTATATATTGAATATTTGCTTTTGATTGAATGGTAATTGATTCTCCTATTATCATCAGATGAGTTTTATCGTCCAACTTTTTTATTGCTTCTAACAAAATATCGAAGCCTTTTCTCGGGTTGGATATATTCTGGCTAATAAATAAGAGTACGGTTTTGCCATTGGGAACATTCCAAATTGAACGTACATATTCCTTATTGTACAATTTGAAGACTTCTATATTTACACTATTTCTGATAATATGTTGCGGATATGTTTTGAAAGCCTCCGACTGTATTGTCAAATTTTTCATCCAGTCGCATAAGTTGACTATTTCCAAATGAAATGCTTGATGAATCCATTTTTCCTTCTTTTTTCGTATTTTTGTTTCTAATGCGTAATTATCGATATTCTTTTCTACATCTCCTTGATAGTGTGCACATCCTAAAAAAGGATTCATATCGTGTAACGTCCAGATGATGGGCTTTTTTATATTCCGAAAAAAAAGCTTATAGTTAAGCGAGCTGCCCACCCAATGTAAATTTATAATATCCGCACTTTTTACAAGAGGATGGTCTGTTATGCAATCATAGCCTTCTGGAAATGAAATACATTCATAAAGATTTCCATAGGAATTGCGGACTTTTTTGTATTTACCGTTCTTAAACGGTATAGGTAGTCTCATTAGTATTTTTGTGCAGGTAGTTCGTTCTACACATACAACATGAGGAACTTTACTCTGTTTGTAAAAACAAAGTATGTCTGAGTCTATATTTGATGCTAATAAAGCCTGATGTAAACGTAATGCCGCCAAACCGGCTCCTCCGGAGTCTGCGGATAGAATATGGACTATTTTCATTTACTGGTAAATTGAGCTCTCCACTGATTTATATTTTCAAATGGAATGGTTAAGTCAAGTGAGTAATCTTTGTTGATTAAAGTAGTGAGTTCCGAAAGGTTATGTTGGTTTAATACTGGCAGACAGAAATCATTAGCCATTTCAATAGCTCTGTTATCTATTCCAATTATAAACGAACGTACTGAATTTTGTAAAGCTCTGATTCCAGCATGCAGGCGAGTACCTATATAATCAATATTTCCTTGCGAAAGTATTTCATTGTAACAAGGCAATTGGGGTGACAGCAGTGTCACTTTATGGGCATAACCTAAATCTTTCAAGTATTGAATATCACCCGTTCCTTGTGCAAAATAATAGGCTTGTTCATATTCCTTGCAACAAGTATCAAGCAAGTACCGATCTCGTTCTTGGTCACAGTTGTAGTCAGTGAGTGTTATGATAACCCGTTTTGCCTTTTTCTGTGGAATTTTTTCAGTAATTTGGTTTGTCAATCTCCACAATGTAGGACATCCGGTATTTATGGAGGATATATCGATTGAAGACAATTTTTCTTTCGTGTAAGTATCGCGTACGGAATGAACATATTGATGTGAAAGCACTCGGTTGAATGCCCATTTTGTATAACACGTAATTTTGATATTCTCATATTGAAACCATCCACATCCCATTAAAACAATGTTTTTCAAAACAAGAATATTATGAAAGGACAAATCCCATTGTCTGTAATTTCGTATGTCGGAATTCAAAATATTCGTCCCTCCTAAAAATGAAATATAGCTAAGGGAATTGTATCTTCTCACATTTGTTTTTATGTCTTCAACAGGAAGTTGTACCAAAAAATGTTCTTTGAATATATCCCTGATCTCCAAATTTACGGCATCCATTATGATTTGATTACCAGTATTATAAGCTGCTATGCTGGTGTCGAAAATTGAAATGACAGAGGAAGTTAAATTTGGATTTTCCATTTTTTTATTATTTGTAGTATAGTTTGTTTCTCTTGTTTATTGATCCCTATATAATAGATTGATCCTGCACATAAGATGATGGACAGCGGGGTAGTAATAAGCAGTTTTTCTCCACCGTCCAGATATGTACTTACGATCAATAATATGCAGATTGTAAATAGTGTTATTGCTACGGTCGGGTAAACAACCTTTTTGAAATAATCCATATATGAAAAATTGATTAACGGCAGGATATAGAGTACACGAAAAATATACATAAATAGGCCTATTAATATTTTAGCATAAAAAATAGATTCTACTGCCAATCCTTGATATAAGCAGACAAATGCAATAGGAATATTCAAGGCGTTGATGGAGCTGACAATGATTTGGTATGTCTTTATCTTTCCCGTTGCCTGCATAGACATCCATAGTGGGGCTCCAAGTGCTTCAATCAGAGAAAAGGTGATGATAAGTTGAGTAAATGTCACAGAATGATCCGGTACCTCTTTTAGCCAAAGGTGTAGTATGTAACTTGTATTTATCAATACCGGCAGTGAGATGATATACAATAAATAGTATGAAATTCGGGATGCGCGTGAAAGAAGTATCCGATGCACTTCTAAATTTCCAGAAGAATAAGTCTGTATAAGTTGTGGATTAAAAGCTGTTTGGAAATTTGAAACAAAACTATATATAGCACTGTTGACTTGTTGGGCAATTCCTGTGGCGGCATTGAGCAGTACTCCGCAGAAGATGTTGATGATCATATTGAGTCCTGAGGTAGATCCTATATAAGCGATCTGCCCGAAAAGGCTCCAACCGGAAAAGGATGCAATCGCTTTTAGCATCGGCTTGTCTACCATGAACTGATACCTGCAAATAGGAAAGTTCCGGCTGCAATATATCCATTTGGCAGAACTGACCAGAATCCCGACAATGAAGATGAGTGCTGAGTAAAAAATCAATTTATCGGTTGTGCAGATTACCAGCATATAAACAATTATCAACTTAAATACTCCTTCAATAATGCTGAGATATGAATAAACAGACATTTTTTCATAAGCAACGATCGTCGATTCGTAAGGTGCTCCGACGATCCCTATGCATGCGGACAAAATACTGAATTGGTAAACCCAATTGGCGGCATACATCCGGTTTTCCGGAATATTCAGTTGGGTATTCAAAAACCACAGGCCTATACTTTCGCTTATAATGATGAGTATTATACAGATTATAAAATGTATGGTCAGGCTGGCCGAAAAAGCTTTGGCAGACTCTTGTGGGTTATTCTTTCCTAAGTTGAAATTGATAAAACGCCTTGTAGCAGCAGTAAGAGCATTGTTTATAAAGCTAAAAAGCACGATGATACTGCCGACTATGTTGTACACCCCAAAATCTTCGACACCTAACGTCTCCAATACGATACGTGAAGTATATAAAGAGATGCCCATTAACAGGAACATCCTCAAATATAACAGAAGAGTGTTTTTGGCGATTCGTTTGTTATCTATCATCTTTTTTCTCCAATGATAAACGAATATTTAATTGCTCTTGAAAAATATGTGACAGTAAAGTTATCTCCAATACCCCAAAGCACATTAGCATTAATATAATAAAAAGTATTATACCATTTATCCCATTATCTACCCTTGGAATAATATCCCCTATAATCACGTTGCCCATATCCATAATAGTATCCATATTTCTTTTTCTTCATATTGATACCATTCACAATAATTGCCATTTCGGGCAACTTCTGTTTTTTCTTCAAATCATTTATTAAATCAAAATCGCTTTTATGAGAGTAATCTGCCCTACAAATATACAGAGTTATATCAGCCAAACGACTGGCTATCAGCGCATCGCTAACCAAACCAACGGGAGCACTATCCAAAATCACATAATCAAACTCCTCTGCAAGTAGCTTGATAGCAGTGTCTAATGCAGGTCTGGCTATTAATTCTGCTGGATTAGGAGGAATCGTACCTGCCGGCAAAATATACAAATTAGAATTATTCTTCGCGGAAATCAACAACGAATGTAAATCGATACTATTATCCGATAAATAATTGGTAATCCCCTTCTTCCCCTTAATTTCTTCATGAGAGAATCCAAAACATTCTAATAATTTAGGGCGTCGAATATCAAGGCCAACCACCACTACTCGTTTATCCAACAATGCAAGACTGACTGCCAAATTGGTAGCTACAAAAGTTTTTCCTTCGCCACTTATGGTAGAAGTAACCAGTATAACATTATGATTGGCCTTTCCCAATAAAAATTGTAAGTTCGTACGCAATCCACAAAAAACCTCCGTCATCAAAGCATTGGCGTTTTCTCCCTCTTGAACGATCAAAGAAGTCTTACTCTTTTTCAAACTGCGTTCCAATGGTATATCACCCAAAATAGGAACACGAGCTAACTTCTCCACATCAGCATGCCCCTCTATACGATAACGGAAAAAGTTTATCAAAGTAATAACAACTATTGGCAATAATAAACCAACGGCTACAGAAAGAGAACGTATTAATGAATAATTCGGAGATATAGGACCGCTGACTACCGCTGAATCAATCACTTTAGCCTTATCTGCCGTAGCAGCTAAAGCAATTGAATTTTCCTCACGCTTTTTGAGTAACAACAAATACAAACTGGATTTTAACTCCTGTTGCCGCGATATATTCGTAAAAGTCCGTTCCTGAGTCGGAGCACTAGTGGCACGACGGGTATTCGTCATCATTTGTCGGTCGATGTCGTGTGTGGAAGTGATCAAACCGTTATATACAGAATTAATGGTACTCGTTATGTTTTCACGCATTGCTGTCAGATTATTATTCAGTCTGACAATTACCGGATTGGTTGCAGGAGAAGAGCGAAGCAATCGATTACGTTGTAATACCGACTCATTGTATTTATTTATAAGAGCAGACAATGTCACATCTGTCACTCCTATATTGGCAGGAATTACATCATCCTGATGAGCCGGACTATTTACGTAGTCTTTCAAATACTCCATTAAACTGAGCTGAGTTCCAACTTCTGATCGCTTCTTCTCATATTCGGACGATCCTTGTACATAAACCTGCGCATCACTCATATTCATCAAACCGGATTGGCGCTTAAAATTTTCCAGTTTTTCCTCCGTACTCCCCAACTCTTCATTGATAATAGCAATACGATCATTAATAAATTCAGCGGTTCTTGTAGCCACACTCTTTTTATCCTCATTGGCATCCCTGTTATAAGCATCAATCAATTTATCCAGAAAAACTTTATCACGTTGAGGAAGTGTACTATTCTTGGAGACAGTTATAATAGAATTGGACAGTTCTGAAACAGCCAAACCCAATCCAGTACTGTAATTTATTGCGGTTCGCAAAGGAGGTACAACAGTCACCATAATATTCTGCCCATATAACGGATGCACATTAGGACGAAGAGAAACAGTCAGTTCTCCCAACGGTGTTTCAATGATAGTTGGTAACCGAGTGATACGTTGAGTAATGTCCTGTCCTGCAATTATTCCGGAAATTTGTAATACCTTATCCGATTCCTGTACAACGTTAAAATTAAAACCATAACTCAAATTCTCCAGATCCGTTTCTTTCATTTCTACACATACAGGACTACTCACATATAAGTCACGCATAGCGAAATTATCTTCTACTTGATAGGTAATATAGAGTTTCATCTCTTTTACCACCTGCTCTACAATAGTACGAGAACGGAGCAGTTCCATCTCACTGCCAATATTCTTCGTAGAAGACAGATAACCGATATCGGTCAATGCCATCATCGCCTCATTATTTCCATTCTGCCTTTCATCATTGATCATAATGGTAGTACTCACCCTGTATACCGGAGTCGCATAATGTAAATAAATCCGTCCCCCTACCACACAAAGTACTACTGATAAAATAAACCACTTCCAATAACTGAGATAATCCGAAAGTATTCTTTTCAATTCATTCGAATTATCTACTATCCCATCCAGTTCTTCTTCAGTTAATAATCTCATCGTTTCCTACTATCTTACTTACACTCTTATTTATTAAACAAAACCACTCCTAACGAAGCTAAAGAAACCAAAACAGACAAAACACTAACCCAAGGCGTAATATTCCCCATTTTTGCAGAACGCATTGCTGCCTTACCTGACTCTACATAAAGAATGTCATTTTGTTGCAGATTATAATAAGGAGAATTCACAATATCCGGATCATTCAAATCCAATGCTACCATCCTTTTACGTCCCTGTTCATCTTCCCGTAACAGCTTAACCCGATTTTTCTTTCCAAATGGGGTGATATCTCCGGCCATGGCCAAGGCTTCAAATATATTCACTTTTTCATTTGCCACCGTAAAAGTATTAGCCCCCTTTACTGCGCCAATTACTGTAAATTTATAATTGACCATACGTACATTCACAATAGGAGTTTCATTCAGATATCCTTTCAGCTTTTCTTTAATGGTAGCTTCCGCTTCCCCCTTTGTTTTTCCTCCCAAATGCAATGTACGAAGAATCGGAAAATCAATATTTCCATCATTGTCCACCAGATAAGTTTGTCCTACATTACCGGAAGAGCCGGAAGAAGATGTTGCCGACAATGAAGTCGCAGTACTCCCCCCCAACGGATTCGCAATACTTCCTCCCATATTAAACGGAGCAGCCAGTTCCGGTTCGGAATAACTCACTGTAATCGTCAGTAAGTCTTTCGGCATAATCCGTGCATCATACAAAAAAGAAGTCTGATTTCCGGTTAGTACTTTCTCCCCTTTATACATATAGGTCATTTTTTTAGAGCTTACGCAACCGGTTAAAAATAAAAGAGAAATCCCTCCAATCAAAATAATATATTTTTTTCTCATATTTTATTTATAGTATCAAGATGTGAACACACTGTTTTTTTTCTAACATCCAAGAAAATATAGAATGAGAGACCAAGTAATAAGTCTATTAAAAAGATCAGATTGACATTAGCCCATTTGGTTAGAAAAACATTCATACTAATAATCACTACATCAAGAAGTAGCAGAATAGTTGTTACTTTTTTATGACCATAGCCTAAGTCCAGCAATCGGTGATGAATATGACTTCGATCTGGAGAAAAGAGTGGTTTCTTTTTTCTCCAACGAGAAATAATCACGCATAAGGCATCATATGCGGGAATAAAAATAACTGACCATGCTATCACGATTACATAAGCGCCATTACCTCTCCCCGATCCGGACATTGCATAATGAATAGCCAAAAAAGCAATGACATAACCTAATAAATTGGAACCGGTATCTCCCATAAAGATTTTCAATTTCCGGGTAGAGCAAAGATTATAGCGCAGAAAAGCGATCTGTGTGCCCAAAACAGCAAATGCCAACGCTGCATAATGGCACGAATGTTCCCTATATAGACAAATACCTAAAACTAAGGCGGCAACAGACACGATACCGGAGGCTAAACCATCCACACCATCAATCAGATTTACCGTATTCAGTATGTAAACAACGAGAAACACAGTCAACGGATACCCGATGAGAGGAGAAAGTTCATAAATACCAAACAAACCGTATAGATTATTTACGAAAGTACCGGAAGCTATCATACACAATGCGGCAATCAGTTGAACAACAAATTTATACGACCAACGCATACCAATCAAGTCGTCTTTCATCCCCATAATAAAAATCAACGAGGCACCACAAATTAAAAAGGACAACTCGCGAACAGAACCGCCATATAGGCTCACAACCGGAAGAAAACTCAATAAAAAAGCCGGAAGAAAACTTACTCCGGCTAATCGCGGTATGCATTCCAAATGTGATTTTCTGGAATCAGGTATATCATATAGTCGTTTTCGCTTGGAAATCAATAATATATGAGGTATTAACAGCAATTCAATAACAATACCTGACAGGAGTGAGAAACTCACTCCCGTCAGATCTGACGATAAAACGAAATCAAAAAGGGTCATTATTATATATTATCGTGTATATGTATAAATGATACGAACACGTGCTGAACGATTCAACTTAGAATCAAGACTGTTAACGCTTTTATCTTTCACCTTTTTCACCAGGTTGGATCCTTTCTGCATGATAAATTTATTATCAGCATCTTTGAAACAATCCATCTGTTTCATCCAATTCATCACACTCGTTGCACGGTCGGTAGCCAGACGTTCATTACGCTCTACACCTACTTCCTGTTTTTTATTATTATCCTGACTTGTAGCAAGGCCGCTTACTTCTATCATTACTATATTATCACCATTCAAAATGCCGTTAACTTTGTCTACCATTGCAGAATCTGTAAACTGCCGTATATATCCGGTATTTCCAGATACCGCAGCATAAAAATCCGCTAAACTACAAAGTGTGACCGGCACATCTTCTTCCGTTGTATATTCTTTTACAATTTTAAGCCCTTGATGTGCGTTCAACTGATAGCTTTGCACATCATCATAATTCTCTTTCTTATTAGCAAGACGTTGTCCGGCTGTAGAGGGATCTACACGGTATCCCCATTTATTCATTTCGCCCGGATTACCTGTCACTTCCGAATAAATCGGTGCATAATAATATCCTTCCTTATCTTTAAACGCCTGCATTTCTTCAGCAGTCATAATTCGGCTCAACGGAGTAGAAGACATTTCATATCCACGGAACATATCATTATCAAGTTGCGTAGCATTTACCGTAGCAATATCGCTTGTTTCCAAATCAGATAAAGCACGTTCATTTCCCAATAAACCGTTTACAACATCCGTATCACTAAATCGTTTCTGAGTATAAATACCGGAAACCAGATAGTCGATAGTATTCACTCGAGCATCCGCTACTGTAGGAGCATCGTTACAACCAGAATAATTATTAGGATAAAACACATAAAATTCCAGTATTCCGGTCTCCGTTTTCGGACAGTCGGCACGTATCTGATTTATCTTTTTATTGATA
>CAJJNP010000095.1 GCA_905193145.1 uncultured Odoribacter sp.
AGCAGATAAACCGATAAAAGTATTTTGGAAAAATAATAGAAAATGATGAATATGAGATATTTATTATTAGTTGCTTTATGGTTCTGTATGCCGTTATTAAGTTTCGGTATGTCAGAGAATGATTCTTTAAATTTGGATAATGTCAGTCGTTATATATTTAAAGATACAGCAGATAATGAGTGTACATTTGCGGCTTTAAAAGGCAAATATATTTTTCTTGATATATGGTCTATGAGTTGTGGACCTTGTTTAAGAGAAATGGCTTATCTGGAGACTATCGTGGATAAATATAAAGATAAACCGATACACTTTATTTCAATTTGTGTGGAGAACAATACGATGTTGTGGAAAAAGTTTTTGAAGAAAAAAGGCATGAAGGGGGTGCATTGGATAACTCCTCTTTTCTCTCCTTTTTTAAAGGACAACGGCTTTATAGCAGTGCCTCATTTCGTTCTTATAGATAAAAAGGGGAGTGTTATGTGGCGAAATGCTAAACATCCATCCGATGCTAATTTGCAAAAAGAATTGGATTTGTTGTTCGAATAATAGAATATGGGGAAGTAGATTCTTATTAAAAATCATTCAGTTCGTAGTATAAAATCAGCCGACTAATTCAAATATAAAGTATTATGGATTAGTCGGTTTTTTATGTTAGCACGGAAATGCTATGGATGTGCTTTATGAGTTATATTAGTAGTTTGGTAGCATTCCGTTTTTGAGAGAGAGGAAGCTAATAGAAAAAACACCCTAACTCTTAAAATTTGGATGATTTTCGTATATTTATACCTTTGAATAGAATACATTGCAGCCATTTTATGACTATACACCGAATCGAAGGAAATAATACCGGGATGAATCATATCAAAGAGCTTGATTCCAAGCCGCATGCTTGTTGTAATCTGTGCGTAGCATCCCAAGAAAGCGTTTTTTATGAATTATATTTGAAAAAAGGAGAGGCACATCTCATCGCTTCACTACTTTGTTTATGATAAGGAAACCGGCAATTTAATCAAGAAACGTCAGATTCGTGGAATCGGACCCAATACCCATTGGTCTATCGGCAATCGCGACAGTATGTCGTGGGAACTGTGTCAAGACCTGCAAGACACGTTGATGGCAGGTCTCACTTACCGCATCCTTTTCATTGCAAACATCGACTCAACACTATTCGGAGAGAAGCATCCGTCGGTATTCCACGACATTGAAAAGTACGAAAGTGCCAAAATCCTGCTGCCCCAAGTACCCTTCCGCGACAACAATATGTACTATTTGTGGGAGGACTCATTGAAAGCCGATGAAAGAAATTCCACTATAAAACGCAACGATGTTCTGCTACGCCGCCTGGTGACCCGCACCGATGTGCAGAGGAAGGAAATAAAGAATTTGAGACAGCATCTATATGATACAATAGCAAATTCAGCGTATAAAGCTCAAGAAAAAGAAATTATCGCAAGTATGGATACGCATCTAGATGATTTCTGTACAAGAATGAAAGACAGGATGACGGGGGACTATAAATATAAAGCACAAGAAATGATTCAACTCTTGAAAACAGATAGTGTCCGTGAAAGAATTCATGCAGCCATGAAAGAAAAGATTGTAACTGAATATACTGACATTATTGATGGTGTAAAATGCTTCCAAAAAACAAATGAATGGACTTTGGCAGACAATGTAAAAGTTACGTACCAAGCCAATACTCGAGTGAATGCCCTGACTTTTAGTCGGCAACCACTTCATCTGACTGATGGATTAACTGATTGTGAAGAAGTCATACCTATGGAAGGTGGGAGATTTAGTATTGTCAGTTTCCTAACGGATAAAAATAAAACAAATACCATAACGTCTGTAAGCTTTACCACTGCAAATACCGCTACGGATTTTACTTTAGCAGATACGATATTCCATCTTGGAGAAGAGATGAATAGATGGTATGAGGTAACTTGTAATCCGGTAGATAAAATTAAAATCAATACAACGAATTACTATGATAAAAATCTTCTCAAATTTAATTTTACGTAAATTTTGAAAGGCATTAGTTTTGCGACTACCTGACGTAAAAACTATAACAAACAAAGATGTTACAATTGTACCTTCTTGGAGTAAAAAAATACATAATTGAACATTATCTGAATAATTCTATAAATGCAACAAAAAAAAGTGTATCACATTTGTGATACACTTTTTTTTTGAGCGGAAAACGGGACTCAAACCCGCGACCCCCAGCTTGGAAGGCTAGTGCTCTATCGACTGAGCTATTTCCGCAATTTGGTGAGTGGGCAGTGATGGATTCGAACCACCGAAGGCTACGCCAGCTGAGTTACAGTCAGCCCCATTTGGCCACTCTGGTAACTGCCCATGCTCTAAAGAACTCGTTTATTTCTTTTTTGCGAGTGCAAAGATAGAGCTTTTTCTTTACACTGCAAATTTTTTGAGATAAAAATTAATTTACCACATTGGTCGGACTGCCATTGAAGAAGTTGCGGATGTTTGTAAGTGCTTCTTCTGCCATGGCAATACGGGTGTCAATGGTGCCGGTACCGATATGCGGAGTCAGTACAACATTGTCAAAGCCGTAAAGCGCTTCGGTGATATGAGGCTCGTCTTCAAATACATCCAATGCAGCTCCTGCGATGACATGGCTCCTTAAGGCTTCGACTAACGCTTTTTCGTTGATGACTGCACCGCGGGCTGTGTTTACTAGTATTGCAGTAGGTTTCATCAGACTGAATTCGCGAATGTCAATAAGATGGCGTGTCTCTGCTGTTAACGGAGTGTGTAGTGTGATGAAATCCGATATTCGCAGCAGGGTTTCTAGGTCTGTACGCTGGTAACCGGCAACTTCTGTACGGCGGTTGTAGTAAATAACGTTCATCCCGAATGCTTCAGCTTTGCGGGCTACATTGCGACCGATGTTGCCCATGCCTATGATTCCTAGTGTTTTGCCATCAAGACTGAAACCTAGATTTTTCATGGTTCCCCACATGGATTCTTTTTCTTTGCGGATGCGAAGATTGCATTCAGATACCCGCCGGGCTGCGCTTAGCATTAAGGCCATGGCAAGTTCTGCTGTGGGATTGTTGACTGAATGAGGAGTGTTGGTTACGGCTATCCCTTTTTCTCGGGCATACTGTACATCAATATTGTTGTAGCCAACTCCATAATTACTGATTAGTTTCAGCTTGCTTCCTGCATCTATGATTTCCTTGTCGACCAAATCATGACTGTGAAATATGGATAATAGTACATCGTATTCTGGCAATAGCCGCAGGATTTCCTCTCTGGACATCTGTTCGTTTAACGGAAATGTGATTTCCCAATCTAATGGAAGATTCTCAAATGGGAGACGAGGTAGATTATAGGTGACAAGTATTTTCATGATGTGTGATTTATGGTGTTGTTATGTGTTGCTGTATTTGCTTTAATCTAATGTTGTGCGAGCAAACGGGGCTGCATCCAAGCCGATGAATTGTCCGGCTAGGTATTTGTAGTAACCGGTGACGGCAACCATGCCGGCATTGTCAACAGAGAAGCCGAGACGCGGAATATAAACATCCCATCCTGAACGGGCTGCTTCATCGTGTACGGCTTTTTGTAGAGCCGAGTTGGCAGATACTCCTCCGCCGATAGCTATCTGTTTGATTCCTGTCTGTTTGGCAGCTTTCTTCAGTTTGCTCATGAGGATATCTATGACAGTCTTTTGCAGTGAGGCGCAAAGGTCGTTGAGATTTTCTTGAATGAAGTTAGGGTTTTTCTTTAATTCATCCCGTAGGAAGTAAAGAAATGAGGTTTTTAAACCACTAAAACTGTAATCCAAGCCCGGAATTTGTGGTTTGTTGAATGAGAATCGTTCCGGATTTCCCTCTTTGGCCAGACGGTCGATGATCGGACCGCCGGGATAGGGAAGACCCATGACTTTGGCGCATTTGTCAAACGCTTCTCCGGCTGCATCGTCAATGGTCTGACCTATCATTTCCATATCAAGATAGTCGCGTACAATGATGAGCTGTGAGTTTCCTCCCGATACCAATAATGTTAGGAACGGAAAGGATGGATGACGACTTTCTACGCCGGGTTCTTTGATGAAGTTGGCTAATATATGGGCCTGTAGGTGATTGACTTCAATCATGGGAAGTTTATTGGCAATTGCAAAACCTTTGGCAAAGGAGGTGCCTACCAATAGAGAGCCCAATAGCCCGGGGCCTCGCGTGAATGCGATGGCATTGATATCTTTTATTTCAATACCGGCCTGACGGATTGCTTCGTGTACGACAGGGATGATGTTTTGCTGGTGTGCCCGTGAGGCTAATTCCGGAACAACTCCTCCATATGCTTCGTGAACTTTCTGACTGGCTATTACATTGGAAAGTACCACACCATCTTGTAAAACGGCTGCGGAAGTATCGTCGCAAGAGGATTCTATGCCTAAAATTACAGTCATGACTTTAATTCAAAATGTAAAAGTAAATTAGCTGATTTCTTTTCAAATATCCTGCAATATTAATATTTTTGTCTGCAAACTGAAAATAACAAGGTATATAAAAAAGATTCTTCAGATATTATTCTATTTGATAGGAGGATTTCTATTGCTGCTGGGGGTAACTTACGCCCTGTTGTTGTCTCCGTCTGTCCAGACTGTTTTGGTGAAATATGTTACAGATAGAATTGAGAGGGTGACCGGGGTACAGGTGCAGATTGGTGGTGTGGATTTCCGCCCAATCAATTCATTGGTGCTGAATGATGTGTTGGTCCGTGATTTTAGAAATGATACCTTGCTGTATTGCCGTGATTTGCGTGTGAAAGCCGATTCTTTGAGTTTTGCGAATCGGATGTTTAATGTGCGGGAGGTGGTGCTTGACGGTGCAACGTTTAATCTGTGGGTGCAGGATAGTACTAATTATACCAATATCGAGATATTGCTTGATTCTTTGGCTAAGGGAAGTGGGGCAGCACAAGAGGTGACGGGAAGTAAAAAAGAACAGGAGGATTGGTGGTTCAGTTTACGGAAAATAAGTTTGAGAAATTCGCGTTTTACCTATCGGGAGGAAATTTATGAACCTATAGAATATGGGGTGAACTGGACCGATGTGGATTGTCGGGATTTGAATGTGGATATTACGGAGTTGAATTTTATGGAAAGCCCGATGCGTATGACGGTGTCGGATTTGAATTTTGTAGAGAAGTCGGGCTTGCAAATTAGGGATATGGGGGGTAAGGTGCGGGCGGGAGCTTCTGATTTGCTGATTACAGATTGCCACATCGGGATGGAGCGAAGTGATGTCGATCTGATGAAATTGGAATATCATTGGACTCCGAATCAGCATGATTGGAAATATTTTACAACGCGGATGCAGCAGTATTATGAGTTGGGACCTTCATCAGTCAGTTTTATTGATTTGGCTTATTTTAATGAAATATTGCGGGGCATTACAAATACGGTAAAATTCAGTGGGGTGGTTTCTAATACAATAGAGCAGTTGGAAGGAAGGGATTTGTATTTTGAGTTGGGAGAACACAGCGTGTTTCAGGGGAGTTTTAAATCGGTAGGATTGCCGGATGTATGGAATACGGTTTTTAATATAAAACTGCAAAAAGCTCATTTTGCTCCAGCGGATTTGGCAACAGTTTATTTGCCTTGGTTTGAGATGAATATACCCGTTCCTTCATTTCTTTATCGTGTTCCGTTTGTGGATTTCAGCAGTATTCAATTTGATGGTTTGTTGTCGGATTTTATAGTGCATGCAAAAAGCGTTACTCCGGAGTTGGCAGGGGAAATGACTTTTATTTATGGAATGTGTGGTGAGGATGTGGAGGATTGTGCTGATATGCGGGGTGATTTTCAGTTTGAAAAAGTGGATTTTGGTAGATTTGCAGGTGTGAATCAGTTGGGAAATGGTGCATTTCAAGGCGAATATCATGGAGTGTGGGCAGGTGAAGATTTGTCTTTTAATGTAAAATCAACCCTGCCTTGGTTGCGGGTTAATAAGGGATATGTCAGGGATATCGACTTGGCAATGGTTTGGGAAGATGATCGATTGGATTTGATGACTTCCTTGGAGGATAAGAATGTGAGTGGAGGGATGGTAGGATCTTATGAGACAAGTGATTCATTGCAATTTGCCAGTTTAAAAGGTAAATTGAAAATCGATAATCTTGATTATTTGGGTTGGGGATTGAAGGATGGAAAAGAGAGTATAGCTTCAGAATTCGATTTGATATATACAGGTGGCGGAAAGAGTGGATTTACCAATCTGCTTTTGTCAAATGTCGGGTATGAGACAGAAAACGGAGGTTTTGAGATAGAGGATGTTTATTTTGAAGACCGTAGAAATGGGAAGTATAACGTATCCTCACTTTCTTCTGATGTTGTTGACGTGGCTGTAGAAGGTAATTATCAGGATGTTAATCCGATGCTTTTCGTAAAGGGTTTTATAGAGAATTATTTACCTGCATATTCTATGGGGCAGAGAAGTCATTCTTTACGTGGACGTAAGTATTTGGAGCAGTTTGATTTTAGTTATGAAGTAAATATAAAGGATGCTAATCGGGTGTTGAGGGTTTTAGCTCCTGATTATCGAATAGCTTCCGGTGCAAAAATTGTGTCTGGCTTTAGCACGGAAAATAATCGGATGAATTTACATTTTCAGGCTGATTCAATCGGTTATAAAACGGTTGATATGATTAAGCCTGAGTTGTCAATGTCTGGTGAGCCCAAACGTCTGTTTATGAGGATGGATGCTGATAAGTTTGTATATGGGGATGACTATCAGTTATGTAATGTACGGAATGATTTAGTTATGGTTGAAAACCATTTGGATAATCGGTTAAGCTGGTGTAATTGGGAGGAAAAAACTTATAGTGGTTCGTTGGCAGCTTGTGTGGTGTTTCAACCGGAGTATTTGGAAGGATTTCCCACTAAAATCTTGCTTCAACGCGGTGTGATTGTTATGGATGACAGTGTATGGCATGTTGAGCCATCAACGGTTTTTATGAAAGGAAAAGAGGTTGAGATAAAGAATTTTTCTGTTCGTCATGGTGATGAATCATTTACAGTTTTCGGTAAAGTCTCTGAAAATCCGTATGAGACATTAACTGTTCAGCTGGAAAATTTCAATTTAGGGTATTTGGCACGAGTGGCTTTGAAAAAGAATATGAAATTGTTTGGGGTGACTACCGGTTCGTTGACTTTGAAAGATTATTATCATGATTGTTTGTTATTGTCAGATTTTAATGTGAATGATTGGGGAATAGATAGAGATACGTTGGGTTCTTTACAATTTCATTCTTATTGGGATGCGGATAATCGAAACTTGATTGTCGGTGCAGAGAATAAAATTAAAGGTAAGGTAGCTTTAACTATGGACGGAGCATATAATCCTCGTACGGATTCAATTAATATTAGTATGCTGATGGAAAAGATGCAGTTGGAACGTTTTAGTTCGTATGTTGCAGATAAGGTGTCTGATGTAAAGGGAGCGTTGTCAGGTAATTTGGTATTAAAAGGCACGACGAAACAGCCGGATATTTCAGGTGTGATTATTTTGGATTCGGTAGGGATGAGTGTGAATGCACTGAATACTCATTTTAATGTTAATGATACGGTATGGGTGATGGGAGATCAGTTGAATTTTATGGATTTTACGGTATATGATGCGGAGAGACATAAAATGCTGGTAAATGGGAGTTATCGTTTTTGGGAGGATAGATATGATATAAAAGCTTCGTTTAATAACATGCGGATGTTAGATACAAAGTCTACGAGAGATGAGATGTTTTATGGTCAGGTAAATTTAAGTGGAATAGCTGCCGTTGATAATAAGAATGGAGTGATGAATGTGACAATCAATGCCCGTACGGAACCGAAGTCTCAATTTAATGTTCCATTGACTTCTGCAATTACTGAACAATCGAATAATTTTCTTCATTTTATACAACCCGGTAATTCAGTAGCGAAAAATGAGCAATTGCTAATCCAACCGACCGATATTAACTTGAATGTTAATTTAGAGTTGAATGATAATTTGGATGTCCAGGTGATATTTGACCCAGCAGTGGGTGATATTTTAAAGACCTCGGGAAACGGCAATATCAAGTTGACATTTGATAAAGATGGTAGTTTGAGCATGTTTGGAGAGTATGGTATTACTCAAGGAGACTATCTTTTTACGTTGAGCAATTTGGTCAATAAACGTTTTGTTCTTACTCCGGGGGGAACGATCACTTGGAATGGCTCGCCTTATGATGCAATGTTAGATATCAGTGCTGTATATAATTTGAAAACAACGATCAGCGAATTGTTGCCAGTGGATGTAGGGGCGTCGGAAGGTTCCGATGGAGAAGAGGTCGTTTCGGAGAGCGGTAGAAAAGTTCCGGTGGAATGTGTATTGAATTTGAGTGATAATCTGCGCAATCCTTCTGTGAAATTTGATATAAATTTCCCGTCTTTGGAATCTCAGAGTAAGAGCTATATACAAAGTCTGTTTTCAAGTCAGGATGAGGTAAATAAACAGATGTTCTCTTTGTTGGTGCTGAATAGGTTTTATCGGAGTGATAATACCGGAGATTACGGAACGCAGGCTCAGACAGCAGGAGTGACAACCGTGACAGAAATGATGTCTAATCAATTATCCAATTGGTTGTCTCAAATCAGTAATAATGTAGATATAGGGGTTGCTTATCGTATGGGAGATCCCAATCGAGAAGTCAGCTCGGATGAAATTGAATTGGCTCTTTCCACTCAGTTGCTAAATGACCGGGTTACAATTTCAGCAAATGGAAATATGGATGTGGGAAACACTCGTAACGGGACGGATAGTGACCGTAAAACAAATATTGCTGGTGATTTTGATGTGGAGGTAAAGCTTAACCGACAAGGAACATTGAAAATGAAAGCCTATTCACATACGAATGAGAAAATCCTTTATAATAATACAGAAATGATTCAAGGGGTAGGTATTTCGTATCAGGAAACATTTGATACTTTGCGTGAATTATTACGTAAGTACTTTGGTTTTTTGCGTAGAAAAAAATAATATCTTCTTTTCTATTCGGATATGATTGAATTTGTTTGGTTTGGACCCTTATATTTTTTGATTTTTATTTATTTGAGAGGATGTTAGGTTTTAGTATTTTTGCAAATTGAGGGTAAGTAGGGTGGGGTCAAGGATAATTTTAAATGGAAGGTAATGAAGCATAATTGGAAGCCAGGAACGATGATTTATCCGTTGCCTGCAGTATTGGTGAGTTGTGGAAGTACTCCTGAAGAGTATAACCTTTTGACAGTAGCATGGACCGGGACAATTTGTACCGACCCGGCGATGTGTTATATCTCGGTTCGTCCAGAGCGTCATTCATATGATATTATCAAGAAGAATATGGAGTTTGTCATTAATTTAACGACAGAGGAATTGGCTTTTGCTACAGATTGGTGTGGTGTGCGTTCCGGGAGAGATTACCGTAAGTTTGAAGAAATGAAACTTACTCCTGGGCAGGCAACCGTGGTAAAAGCTCCGATTGTTGAGGAAGCTCCGATTTCTATAGAATGCCGTGTTAAGGAAATCGTTCATTTAGGATCGCATGATATGTTTGTTGCTGAGGTTGTGAATGTTTTAGCTGATGATCATTATCTGAATCCTAAGACTGAAAAGTTTGAGTTGGACCGGGCCAAACCTTTGGTGTATGCTCATGGCGAATATTTTGGTTTAGGTCGCAAAGTCGGGAAATTCGGTTGGTCTGTTCAAAAAAAGAAAAAGAAATAATGAATCTAACTTTAATGAAATCATGGTGAAAAATTTTTTTCAATTTTTATGGTTGTCGCTATTTATTGTGCTGATAGCGGCATGTGGGAATAATTCTGGTTTTGAATATGAAACAGTTCCCAATGATCCGATGAATGCGCGTATTTATACGCTTGAAAATGGATTGAAAGTATACATGACTGTAAATAAAGAGCAGCCACGTATACAAACATTTATTGCAGTACGTGCCGGAGGAAAAAATGACCCGGCAGAAACAACCGGTTTGGCTCATTATTTCGAGCATTTGATGTTTAAAGGTACAGAGAGTTTCGGTACTCAAAATTATGCAAAGGAAAAGCCGATGTTGGATGAAATAGAAGCGTTGTTTGAAGTTTATCGTAAGACCACTGATGAAGCAGAGCGCACAGCTATCTATCACAAAATCGATAGTGTCTCTTATGAGGCTTCAAAAGTGGCAATCCCTAATGAATATGATAAATTGATGGCTGCTATTGGCGCTGTGGGGACAAATGCTTATACAGCAAATGATATGACGGTGTATGTAGAAGATATTCCATCTAACCAGATTGAGAATTGGGCAAAAATTCAGGCTGACAGATTTCAACATTCTGTGATTCGCGGATTTCATACAGAACTGGAAACTGTGTATGAAGAGAAGAATATGTCTTTGACAAAAGACGATAGAAAGGTGTTCGAACAGATGATGGCTGCTCTTTTCCCTCACCATCCTTATGGTACACAGACTGTTTTAGGAACACAGGAGAACTTGAAGAATCCTTCCATTACGAATATAAAAAACTTCTTTAAAGAATGGTATGTGCCTAATAATATGGCTATTTGTTTGTCGGGTGATTTTGACCCGGAAATGATGATTGAAACAATAAATCGTTATTTCGGAGGTATGCAGCCTAATCCTAATTTGCCTAAATTGAAATTTGAAGCTGAAAAACCGATTGAGGCTCCTATTGTAAAAGAAGTTGTAGGTGCTGAGGCAGAGTTCTTGGTATTAGGTTGGAGATTCCCCGGAGCGGCAAGTAAAGAGGCAGAAATGTTGAATTTGCTGAGTTCTATTTTATATAACGGACAAGCAGGTTTGATTGATTTGGATATTAATCAAGAACAGAAGATGTTGAATGCAGCTTCTTATCCTATTTTATTTGCTGATTACTCAATGTATCTTATGCAGGGAAATCCAAAGGCCGGACAATCGTTGGAAGAGGTGCGTGATTTATTGTTGGCTGAGGTGGAAAAATTGAAGAAAGGTGAGTTTGATGAGGCTCTGTTGGCTGCTACTGTTAATAATTTGAAGAAAGGTATCCAAGAAAGTCTGGAAAGTAACGAAGATAGAGCAGACTGGTTTGTACAGTCGTTCATTAATGGCTCAAATTGGGCTGATGAGGTGAGTGCTATTGATCGTTTGAGTAAAGTGACTAAACAGGAATTGGTTGATTTTGCAAATACTTATTTTAAAGATAACTATGCTGTGATTTATAAACGGATGGGTCAAGATAATAATGCGAAGACAATCAGCAAGCCTTCTATTACTCCTATTGTTATGAATCGTGATGTGGCCAGTGATTTTCTGAAAGAAATACAGGGTGCGACAGTTAAACCTATAGAGCCGGTATTTGTGGATTTTTCAAGAGATATAGAGAAAGGTAGTGCAAAATCAAATATTCCGGTATTGTATAAGAAAAACACGACGAATGATTTATTTGTATTGACATATGTGATTGAAAAAGGTAATAATGAAGATCGTAATTTAAGTACAGCTGTACAGTATTTGGATTACCTGGGCACATCTACTTTATCTCCTGTGGAAGTGAAACAGCAATTCTATGAATTGGCTTGTAATTTTGCTGTAAGACCGGCTTTAGAACGTACTTTTATAACTATTAGCGGTTTAGCTGAAAATATGGGTAAAGCGATGGAGTTGTTTGAATCTCTGTTAGCAGATGCACAAGCAAATCCGCAGGTTCTAGAATTTATGAAAGCTGATTTGTTAAAAATTCGGGAAGACAAGAAGTTGAATCAGCAGGCTAATTTTACAATGCTGTTGCAGTATGGTTTATATGGACCAAAATCTCCAGCAACAAATGTTTTGTCCGAAGCAGAATTAAAAGGATTGAAGTCGGAAACTTTATTGTCATGTTTGCGTGAATTGAATACCATTGAGCATTCTGTAATGTATTATGGACCGGCAACAAAAGAATTAGTGATTGAAGAGGTGAACAAGCACCATCGAGTACCTGCGACATTGACAAAAGTTGATAAGAAAAATAAATTCACATTCCAGGAAACTCCGAAAAATCAAGTGATTATTGCTCCGTATGATGCTGCTCAGGTGTATATGGCAGCAATTTCCAATCGGGGCGAAAAATTCGATTTGTCCGTCTGTCCGGTGATGACACTATATAATGAATCTTTTGGTCGAGGAATGAATTCTATCGTGTTTCAGGAAATGCGTGAATCCAGGAGTTTGGCATACACTGCCGGAGCCAGTATGAATGAACCGGGCCGTTTGGATCAGCCATATTTTTATAATACATTCATTGCAACACAAAATGACAAAATGGGGGATGCCTTGAATGCCTTTGACGAGATTATAAATAATATGCCGGAATCTGAAGCTGCCTTTAATTTGGCTAAAGAGGCCTTGTTGGCACGTCTGAGAACAGATAGAATTATTGGTGCCGCTGTTTTCAACAGTTATCTGGAGGCTCAGGACTT
>CAJJNP010000096.1 GCA_905193145.1 uncultured Odoribacter sp.
TACAGATTATTTTGTAGATAGAAAAACAGAAGGCGACTCACTGCGATTTTTGAAAGATGAAAAACGAGCCGGGTATTTTAAACCCGGGAAATTACGTATGCGTTTTGGATTGAAGATTAAAGGCGAAGATTTCTATAGAGAATTTTATCCATCAGCAATAGCATCTGTGAAAGGTCGGGAGTTTTATAACTTCACTTTAAAGGTGCAAACGACTAACGGAGCTTTGTCCGGTTTTATTATTTCAACGGATTCGTCAACGATTGAAATCCCGGTGGATGTAGAGTTGCCGCCAATGTATTTGCCTAAAAAGGCTCCTGTGGTGAATTTGACAGGGGATGGTGTTGAAAATGGTAAAGTGGAAACAAACGAAGGCATTCACAAAAAAGCAATGTTTACAGTGAGTTCTATGGCCGGATTAACAAAATTGAAGTTGCAAACGACCTGTCCGTCTCTTGTTGAAAAAGGGTGGCCGGCAGAGGTCAACTTAATGGAATTGACGCCGGAGCAAAAGACAGTGTTGGCTAAGCATGGTTTGGAATGGAGTGAGGAACTGAATACAAAAGATACAATAAAAAACATGGTGTGGGTGCGTTTTGACAATGTGGTGAAGTTAATGACAGCTCTTTCAGGAAGTCAGACCAATGCCAGTTTCAAGATTGTAGCGAATGACCGTTTGGGTCAGTTAACAGATAGTGTACTGACTGTGACTGTTAATCCTCCGATTTTCCGTTTTGTTACTCCTGCAAATGAAGGGAATGTATTTGCCCGTCGAGCAATTTATGATATAGAATATCAGTCAGAGGTTCATAAACCTGTAATGGAAGTGTTGCAAGGTGCATCTTGGACTTCTTTGACAACAGAGCTAAAGGATAAGGGAAATAATCAGTATGAATGTTCTGGTATCGGATTGACTCCTAATACTTCATGTCAAATACGCATTCGTTTGGGTGAGCATATTTTGTCGGTTGGTACATACACAACTGAAGAGGAATTGCAAGTGCCGAATGGAAATATGGAGGAATGGAGTGAAGAGATGGTGTGGAAAAGAGCACCGATGGGTGGTAGGGAAATATTTGCTTTTTATCCTTATAAATCAGGTGAGACAAATCCTTATTGGAATACTAGAAACAGAACAACGACCCAGCCTTTGGCTGATTATTCTTGGTATTATGGAGCTTATCCCGGAACTGTGCCAACAAGCAAGACTTCTTGGACTGCAGCGAAACATTTGAATGATTATGATAGTAAAACATTGCCTACAAATAGTCATGGTGGAACATCTGCGATGGAGATATCAACGGTTGGTTGGGGAAAAAATAATTGGGCTTCAGGGCAACCAAATACACAATACCGTACGGCAGGCTGTTTGTATATCGGTTCATATGATTTGGAAAATCATGTAGAACAATATGGACATCCATTTGCTGCAAGACCAATGGCTATAGAGTTTTATTATCGTTTTTATTCTTATAATGAAGAAACTACAAAAGTTTATGCAGAAGTAAAAGATGTTGAAGGTAACCTTATTGGTAAAGGTGAGTTGAAAATTACGAAATCTGTTGATAACTGGCAGTTAGGGCATTTCGATATTGTTTATACCACTTTTAATAAAGCAGCAAGTTTATCTCTTGTGTTTTTATCAACAGATGCAGCAGAACCTTCAACTAAAGCTGTTAAAGGGAATGCCGGAGCTTTTGGAGGATATGGAGATTCTCGTCATATAGGTAGTATTTTGACAGTTGATGATATTTCCCTTGTATATTAAATTAATTTACGAATAATAATAAAACACATATAACCATGAAAAAAGTATTGAACTTTGGTAGTTTACTGTTGATGTTGACATTGTTGCTAAGTGCATGTGGGAAAGACCCCAAGCTCGAAGTTGAGTTTAGTGAAGCTGAGATGGGACGTTTTTCTGTAACACTAGGTACTATCGGTGATTTTGAAATTATATCTAAAGCAGAAGGAGCATCTGTTGATGTAACGAATTTTGTTGTAAGAATTTATGGAACGACTTTGAAAAATACGGCATACGATCAAACATGGAACAAATATTCTGAAATGCCTTCCGTTGTTTCTATTCCTGCCGGTTCCTATACAATCGAAGCTTATAATGGAACTCAAACATCCGGCTTTGAAACCCCTTATTACTATGGTAGCAGAGAATTTTCGTTAGGGATTCAAGAATATGCCGAAGCGCAGGTGACTTGCCAGTTGGCTTGCGTAAAGTTGTCAGTTGAGTTTACGGATTTATTTACCTCTAATGTATCTAATCCGTCGTGCTTGGTGCATAGTACAGATGGTGTATCTTTGGAATTTGATATGACAAACCATACAAAAATCGGTTACATTGCAGCTCCTACTGATGGACGTTTGGCGGTAACGATTCGGGGACAATATGTAGAAGGAGGAGGAGAGGTTGATAAAACATTTTTTATTCCTGATGTTGTAGCAAAACAATGGCATAAAATCAAATTGAGTGTGAATACAGAAGCTGGCTTGAATAATACAGGAGGTATGATTCAGTTGGATCATACAGTAAGTCAAAAAGACCAGACTATTTTAGTTCCAGGCTCCGGAGATGTTATTGGCAATAATGGAGATACCGGAAGCTGGGAGGATAAGCCTGGTGAAGGGGAACAGGGCGGAGGTCAGGAAGGAGAAGCTAAATTACCTGTTATTACAGGAAAAAATTTAAATGGCAAACCTTTTGATATTACCCAGCCTATCGTTTTATCAGAGGCGGGTAAAGCTAATGTGACATTGGAGATAAATCTAGAAGCAGCCAATGGTGGTATTCAGGATTTGTTGTTGTCGATGAGTTCTACAGATGAAGAAATGAATTCTATGTTTGTGGGTGCAATGGGTGCTACAGAATCTAGTCCTTGGAATTTGTGCGATTTGTCATCTATGAATGAGGATGCTCAAACTACTGTACAGGAATTAGGTATCGTTGATCCGGCGCAGCCAATTCGTGGGAAAACGACTCATCTGTTTTCTATAGGAGGATTCATGAATATGGTGACAGCTCCTGCCGGTGACATTGAGTATTTTGACCATTCATTTAAAATTACAATTGTTGATGTCAACGGTGGTAGAACGACACAAACTTTGCTTGTGCGTGTAACAAAATAAGAGGAGGTTGTATAGATGAAAAGATGTATATTTATTTTGTGTATTAGTCTTCTCATTTTAGGATGCCAGCGAGAAGAGAAACTGCCGGATGTCGGTGGTAGAGGTTGGCTTTCTGTGGAGTTTTTGATCGATAAAACGGTACAAACAAAAGCAGAGCAACCTATATACAGTCTTGATATTTGCAAATTGGATGGTAGTGTAGTTAGCAGTTATCCTGATTGTTCTGTTCTTACAGAACGAATTCTGTTAAAAGCGGGAGATTACAAATTGGTAGCACATAATGGTAAAGATACTTCTGCTGCTTTTGAAATGCCTTATTATCGGGCCGAACAAGATGTAAAAATCGAGCCTGGAGTTTCTAAAAGTATATCAATGATATGTACGCAGGCTAATGTGAAAGTTTCTACTGAGTTCTCTAAAGCGATTGAAGATAATTTCCCAATTTATTCGCTTTTAGTGACAAATGAAATTGATACATTGGTTTTTGAAAAAGGTGAGAAGCGGGCTGGATATTTCAATATAAATGAAGGAGTGTTGAGGTGGGAATTGACATTGAATAATGGACAGGAAGAATTTAAGGTTTCAAAAACAATAGTTGATGTAAAAGCTCGACAGTATTATAAATTCAATTTTGATATCAAGGCAGATGGTAATGTAGAAGATGGAGCTTTTGTACCTAGTATAAAAGTTGATACTACTACGAATATTGTTATAAGTGATTATGACATTATATTGAAAGACCCAATTTTGAAACCGACAATTAAGCGCGAAGACGGTTTACCAATGAAGGATCCGGTTCTTGTGTTAAATGATACACGTGGTGCCAATGTAAAGGTGAATGTTGTTTCGGGAGCGCAAATTCAGGAATTGAATTTACGGCATCAGAGTGATAAAATTGTGGAAATGGGAATCCCTAAAACAGTGGCCTTTACACGCTTGAATCCTGAATTGACGGCAGCAATTAATAATGCTGGAATTGTGTGGGGTAATTCTCCGATTTTGAATGCCCAAAGTGTTGCTTTTGATTTTAGTGCTTTAGCTAATAAATTGCCTTTGGGTGATTATGAGTTTTATTTTCAGGTTTATGATGCTAGTAATCGTTTGTTAGAAGATACGTTGAGAATTAATGTTATACCTGATATTGACCATATTGCAGATGAGGTGAATATTATGGACGTGTGGGCTAAGTTTGCAACGATTCGTGGACGCTGGTATACTATTGAGCAACCGACTGACTTTGCTTTGGAATACAGTACTGATCAAACACAATGGACACCAGTGTCTAATCCGCATGTTGACGTAGCCAATAAAACTATTATCGGAAGTTTAACGAATTTGCAACCCAATACAACCTATTATTTCCGCACAACCGGAGGTGGCAAGGGGGCATCGACGACTATTCGTTCGTTTACGACTGAAAGAGCAGACCAGTTGCCTTGGATGAATTTTGATGCATGGTATATGGATGGGAAAGCCCCGATGGTTGGAGTGTCTGGAGAGCCGATTGTTTGGGATTCTGGTAATAAAGGTGGTGCATCGTTTGGCTATATTCCCACGACAGAAGAAACTGGTGTTGTTGTGAGAGGATCTGCTGCGAAGTTAGCTTCTGTAAATGCTGTTGTCAAGTTTGCTGCCGGTAATCTTTATACAGGTAAGTTTGTGGAGTTAAGTGGTACAAATGTGTTGCTTGATTTTGGAGTCGCGTATACTTGTCGACCGACAACTTTGAGCGGTTATTATAAATATCAGCCAGGTAAAATTGATAAAATTAAAGAACCATATAATCACTTAAAGGGTCAAACAGACAGTTGTCATATCTACATAGCATTGACCGATTGGGATGTTCCTTTTAGGGCTGATTCCAAGAATTTGACTTATGTTGATTTGAAGGATCCTGCAATAATTGCATTAGGCGAATTGAAGACAGATAAAGCAACCAATGGTTCAGAAGCTAACGGTTATGAGAAGTTTACGATTAAACTAAATTATCGAGATAAAACACGTAAACCGAAACATATATTGATTGTTGCTACTGCAAGTAAATACGGAGATTATTTTACAGGCAGTACTAAGAGTGTGTTGTGGATAGACGAATTTGAGTTGGGATTTGATTCACTTGTAGAATAAAAATTTATAAGGATAGCAAATCTATATGAAGTGGTTAGTTTTTGCTCTGATCTTTGTCTTCGGAGTGGGATTGGGAGAGAGTTTTGGAAAAAAGAAGCGTATAGACCGTGGTATTGTTAAACATACTTTTGTCCCCAAAGGCCAGTGGTTTTTTGGGGGCACTTGCTCCTATGCTGAGATGGCTCAGGAAAACTTCAAGTTTTTGGTGCTGAAGAATTGGAAAGGAGAAGGTTATCAATTAGCCATCAAGCCTTTTTTTGGCTATATGGTGAAGGATGATTTAGGTGTTGGAGCGACTTTTGCATACGAACGTTCGTTATTTAAAGTTGATAATTTAAATTTGAATCTGAATGAGGATTTAAGCTTTCAGATATCGGATTATTATATTTTGGAGCATGTATATTCCGGTTCCGCTTTTATGCGCTTGTTTATGAATATTGAAGATAGTAAACGATTCGGTTTGTTTAATGACGTAAAACTGATGTTAGGTGGTGGACAAGGAAAGTATGTGAATGGTAAGGGAGATGTTTTGGAGGGTACTTATCAGACTATTTTTAAATGTGGCTTGTTGTATTCTCCTGGTATTGCTGTTTTTATCAATGATTATGCTGCTGTAGAAGCTTCTGTTGGTATTTTGGGTATCCAAATGAAAAAAGTGAATCAGAAAACCAATAAGGTGCATACCGGTTCTTTTAGAACTAGTTCTGCAAACTTTAAGATTGATTTGTTTTCTATCGGTTTAGGTTTTTCTATTTATTTGTAGCCTATGAGATTTTTTTTGATGTTATGTTTGGTGGCGTTATTGGGGGGCTGTATTAAGAATGATATCCCTATGCCTGTGATTTATGGTAATGTGCAGAAAATTGAATTTAATGGACAGGAGAAGTGTGTGATAAATACCAAGACGCGCTCTATTGAGTTGACATTGAGTGATACTGTTGATATTCAAAATGTACGTTTGGTTGCATTGGAATTATCTGCCGATCCAGCAAGGGAACAAGAGGTGGTTGTGAAGGCAACTGCGTCACTGATGGTTGATTCTTTGTTTGATTTGTCTGGGCCTTATAAATTTGTCGTTAATACTTATCAGGAATATGAATGGACAATTGTGGCGAATCAACCTATTGAGCGTTATTTTAATGTTGAAAATCAGATAGGGGAGGCGGTGATCAATGTGGAGGAAAAAATGGTGCGTGTGGTTGTCGGTAAAGACCAAGATCTTACAAATATTAAAGTAGAAGATGTGAAATTAGGCTCCTCTTTGGCCAATTATGATCCGGAACCTACGGATTTGACAAATTTTCAAAAGCAGCAGGCAATTTATGTAACAACTTTTGGAAGGATAGAGCGGTGGTTGGTGTCTGTGTTTAAAGATACAGGAGAGGAAAGTGGAGATATAACAGGGGGTGTGAATGCCTGGGCTAAGTTTGCTTATCTTACCGGTAATATTCCTTCTGGGAGTACTGGTCAGCCTTATTTTGAGTATAGACAAGCACGTAAAACAAATTGGACGAAACTTGAGGCAGATGTTGTCGGAAAAACTTTTTCAGCAAAAGTGACCGGATTAAAGCCTAAAACCGATTATGTGTTTCGGGCTGTTGTAGGAGATCAGATTGGTTCTGAGGTTGCCTTTACTACAGAGGTGGCTGAACAGGTGGCTTACAGCAACTTTGACAAGTGGTTTATGGATGGAAAAGCGTGGTATACAGGAGAAGCGGGAATAGAAACGTGGGATACCGGAAACAAAGGAGGTGCCAGTTTCGGTTTTAACCCGACTACTGAAGAGTCGGAAGAAACCATAAAAGGTTCTGCTGCGCGTTTACAATCCTGCTGGGCTGCGGTAAAATTTGCAGCTGGAAGTTTGTATACGGGGAAGTTTGCTGGATTAGATGGTTTTAATGCAATGCTTGATTTTGGAATACCTTATCAAGGACGTCCGACGACGTTGACTGGTTATTATAAATATATACCCGGAGTTGTCAATCGTTTGCCTAAAAATGATGATCGTTTCAATTATTTAAAGGGGGAAATGGACAGTTGCCATATTTATGTGGCATTGTGTGATTGGACAGAAGCATTTCATGCCAATACCAAGACAGAAACTCTTTTGGACTGCAGTGAGAATAATAAATCCATTATCGCTTATGGGGAGCTGAAGACCTCTCAAGCGATGACTCAATATGAGAAATTTTCAATTGACATAAAGTATCGGGATCTTACCAAAAAGCCAACTTATATTGTTATTGTTGCAACGTCCAGCAAATATGGAGATTATTTTGCCGGTAGTGATACAAGTCTCTTGTTGTTAGATGAATTTGAGCTAGGATTTGATTAAACAGGCTCTTTTTAAAGTTATGCTAATACTCTTTGTGAGTTATTGGCGTATAATTCATAGCCCTGGAGAAGAAAAAAGGTTGTAAATACTTTTTTTATACCTCTAAAAGGGCTAAATTTGTTCGTTTTTTCAAACAAACAGTTACAGTTAAATATATAAATTATGGCAGAAAAAGAAAATTGTAAGCTTTTCAGTGAGTTTGCGCCGAACACGATGCAAGAGTGGATCGACAAAGTCACTGTGGACCTGAAAGGGGCCGATTTCAATAAAAAGCTTGTGTGGAGAACCAATGAAGGTTTCAATGTTCAGCCGATGTATCGGTTGGAGAATATGGAAGACCTGAAGAACCTGAATTGTCTTCCGGGAGAATTCCCATTTGTCAGAGGTAATAAGAAAGATAACAATGACTGGTATATACGTCAGGATATTGTTGTTGAAAATGTTGCTGATGCAAATAAAAAAGCTTTGGATGTACTGAATCGTGGAGTTAATTCTTTGGGATTTGTATTAAGCGGATGTAGCGATTTTACAAAAGCCGATATGGAGGCTCTGCTGAAGGATATCTGTCTGGAGTGTGTAGAAATCAACTTCGTTGCCGGATGCCATAAGAGTGTTGTTTTAGATGCTTTCAAGGCTGTTGTTGAAGAAAGAGGCATTGCTCCTGAAAAAATTCATGGAGGTATTAATATTGATCCGTTGAGTGCATTGACTCGTAAAGGAAAATGTTGCAACGAAAATCCATATGCTGTTATCAAAGCTAAGGCTGAGAAAATGGCTGCTTATAAAAACTTCAAAACTATTGAAGTGGGTGGATATGTATTTAACAATGCAGGTTCGTCTATCGTACAGGAGTTAGGATTTTCTTTGGCTGCCGGAGTTGAGTATTTGGATAAATTGACTGATACTGGTATGAGTGTTAACGACATTGCTCCTAAAATGCGTTTCCACTTTGCAACAGGATCTAAATATTTTATGGAAATCGCTAAATTGCGTGCTGCTCGTTATTTGTGGGCTCATATCGTGAAGGCTTATAATCCTTGCTGCGATTGCAAATGTATGATGAATATTCATGCTGAAACTTCAGAATGGAATAAAACTGTTTATGATCCGAACGTTAACATGTTGCGTACTCAGACAGAGACTATGTCAGCTGTATTGGGCGGAGTTGATTCATTTACAGTTCATCCGTTTGACGATACTTTTGAGTGCCATCCGACTGAATTGGCAGAACGTGTGGCTCGCAACCAGCAATTATTGTTGAAAGAAGAGTCTCATTTTGCTAAGATCGTTGACGTAGCAGGTGGTTCTTATTATATTGAAGAGTTGACTCAGAATATCGCAGAGGCTGCTTGGAAATTATTCTTGGAAGTTCAAGAACAAGGTGGATATGTTGAGGCTATGAAAAAGGGTTTTGTTCAGGCTGCTGTGAAGGCTACTGCTCAGGCTCGCGACTTGGCTATCGCTCAGCGTAAAGAAAACTTTGTTGGTGTGAACCAGTTCCCGAATTTCAATGAGAAAATTGATCGTGAATTGTGCGCATGTGTTTTCGAACCGGAAGATATGACTGCAGCAGATGCTGAGGTTGAAACTTTGAAACCTTATAGAGGTCCGGCTGCTTTTGAAGCTATGCGTTTGAAAACTGATATGTTTGCTGCTAAAAATGGTCGTCCGGTAGTTTATATGTTCCCGATGGGCAATTTAGCTATGCGTAAAGCTCGTGCTCAGTTTGCATGTAACTTCTTCGCTTGTGCTGGTTTTGAGGTGAAGGATAACAATGGTTTCAAAACAGTAGACGAAGGTGTTCAGGCTTGCTTGGATAATAAGGCTTCTATTGTTGTATTGTGTAGCTCTGATGATGAATATGCAGGATTTGCTCCAGAAGCTTTTGAAAAATTGAAAGATAAAGCCATCGTTGTTGTTGCCGGTAATCCGGAAAGCCGTCCTGAGTTGGAGGCTAAAGGCTTGATGAATTATATCCACGTTAAGAATAACGTATTGGAAGAACTGAAAGCTTACCAACAGAAACTTGGCATTTAATTCAATAAACTCTTTAACATTTAAAAGATGAAACCGAATTTTAAAGATATAAATATTAAAGCGGCTGAAAAGGCTACCATGACTGCTGAAGAATGGGAAAAAGCCAACCATATCGCTAAAAATTGGACGACTCCGGAGTTGATTCCGGTGAAACCGGCTTATACAGCCGAGGATTTGAAAGGAATGGAACATCTGAATTATGTTGCAGGTATTCCTCCTTATTTGCGTGGACCGTATTCTGCTATGTATCCTTTGCGTCCTTGGACCATCCGTCAGTATGCAGGATTTTCTACGGCAGAAGAATCAAATGCTTTCTACCGTCGTAACTTGGCTGCAGGACAGAAAGGTTTGTCTGTTGCATTTGACTTGGCTACTCACCGTGGTTATGACTCTGATCACCCGCGTGTAATCGGTGATGTCGGTAAAGCCGGTGTTGCTGTTGACTCCATTTTGGATATGAAGATTTTGTTCGATCAGATTCCATTGGACAAAATGTCTGTTTCTATGACTATGAACGGTGCCGTTCTGCCTATTTTGGCTTTCTACATCGTTGCAGGTTTAGAGCAAGGTGCTACTTTGGAACAGTTGTCGGGTACTATTCAGAATGATATTTTGAAAGAGTTCATGGTGCGTAATACTTATATTTACCCGCCGAAGTTCTCTATGAAGATTATTGCTGATATCTTCGAATATACTTCTAAAAATATGCCTAAGTTTAACTCAATTTCTATTTCCGGATACCATATGCAGGAAGCTGGTGCTACTGCTGATATTGAGTTAGCTTATACTTTGGCTGACGGTTTGGAATATTTGCGTGCTGGTGTGAATGCAGGAATGGATATTGACGCATTTGCTCCTCGATTGTCATTCTTCTGGGCTATCGGTACAAACCATTTTATGGAGATCGCCAAGATGCGTGCCGGTCGTTTGTTGTGGGCTAAGATTGTAAAACAATTCAATCCGAAGAATCCGAAGTCTTTGGCTTTGCGTACTCACTCACAGACTTCAGGTTGGTCTTTGACAGAGCAAGATCCGTTTAATAATGTTGGACGTACTTGCATTGAAGCTATGGGTGCTGCTTTAGGACATACTCAGTCTCTGCATACCAATGCTCTTGATGAGGCTATTGCATTGCCAACGGACTTCTCTGCACGTATTGCTCGTAATACTCAGATTTATATTCAGGAAGAGTCTACTATCTGTAAGGCTGTAGACCCATGGGCAGGTTCTTATTATGTGGAAAGCTTGACTAATGAATTGGTTCATAAAGCTTGGGAACATATTCAGGAGATTGAGAAGTTGGGTGGTATGGCTGCGGCTATTGAGTCTGGTTTGCCAAAATTGCGAATTGAAGAGGCTGCTGCTCGTACTCAAGCTCGTATTGATAGCGGTGAACAGACAATTGTTGGTGTTAATAAATATCGTTTGGATAAAGAAGATCCTATCGATATTTTGGAAATCGATAACACTGCAGTTCGTGAAGCTCAGATTGCTCGCTTGAAAGAATTGCGTGCTAACCGTAATCAAGCTGAGGTGGATGCTGCTTTGGATGCAATTACTAAGTGTGTTGAAACCGGTGAGGGCAACTTGTTGGAATTGGCAGTAGATGCAGCTAAGAAACGTGCTTCTTTGGGTGAAATTTCTTATGCATGTGAAAAAGTTGTTGGACGTTATAAAGCAGTAATTAGAACCGTGAGTGGAGTATATTCAAGCGTTGCCGGTAATGATGCCGACTTCGAAAAAGCAAAAGCATTGACTGATGAATTTGCTGAATTAACAGGACGTCGTCCGCGTATCATGATTGCAAAAATGGGTCAGGATGGACATGATCGTGGTGCTAAGGTTGTAGCAACCGGTTATGCTGATATGGGCTTTGACGTGGATATGGGACCATTGTTCCAGACTCCGGAAGAAACCGCTAAACAAGCTGTTGAGAATGATGTTCACGTGATTGGTGTTTCTTCTTTGGCTGCTGGTCATAAGACTTTAGTTCCTGCTGTTATTGCTGAATTGAAGAAATTAGGACGTGAGGATATCTTGGTTTATGTTGGTGGTGTTATTCCTCATCAAGATTATCAGTTCTTGTTTGATGCAGGTGCTATCGCAGTATTCGGACCTGGAACGAAAGTATCTAAGAGCGCTATTCAGGTAATGGATATTCTGCTTCAGTTAGCTAAGAAATAATGCTAATTAGATAATCATAGAAAAGCGGCTGAGAACCAGCCGCTTTTTTTGTGGATTTATGTCAAAGACAAATAAGTCGGTGATATTGGTTTAAATATCCAGAATAGATATAAAAAAATCCTCAAAGATTTTCTTTGAGGATTTTTTAGCGGTGCGGACGGGACTCGAACCCGCGACCCCAGGCGTGACAGGCCTGTATT
>CAJJNP010000097.1 GCA_905193145.1 uncultured Odoribacter sp.
GATATAGTGTAAAATACTGATGATTAGTGTGTTATTTGTTGTGGCGTAAAAAATGTTTTTGTAGAGGTATTCTTTTTTTGTATTTTTACGCACTCTAATAGGATAGGACACATTAAAAGTATTGCATAATGGAATTTAAGGAGTTGAATATTAGCAAACAGATATTGATGGCACTTGAAGAAGCCGGATTTGATCAACCTACCCCCATTCAGGAACAGGCATTTTCTGTTATTCGTTCGGGTAAAGACATAGTGGGAATTGCTCAGACTGGAACAGGAAAGACGTTGGCATATTTAATCCCTTTGTTAATGAAGCTACATTATGCTCAAGGTAACTATCCTCGTGCAATTGTCATTGTGCCGACCCGAGAATTGGTTGTGCAAGTATGCGAAAGTGTTGAATTGCTTACAGAGTTTATGGATATTCGTTGTGTTGGTATTTATGGTGGGACTAATATCCGAACTCAACAATCAGCAGTTTATGAGGGCGTTGATTTGTTAGTTGCAACACCTGGGCGATTTATGGATATATATATGAATGGCATTATTCGTACCAGTCAGGTAAAAACAGTTGTAGTTGATGAAGCTGACCGTTTAATGGATATGGGATTCATGCCACAGTTGAGAAGTATTTTGGAAGTGATACCGGAAAAACATCAGACATTACTATTCTCGGCTACTTTTTCTGCTACTATAGATGAAATGGCCTGCGAATTTTTGTCTCCTGATCCTGTGAGAGTAGAAACTGCAGCTCAAGCAACTCCAGTGGAATTTGTCAGCCAATATCGTTATGATGTGCCGAATATTGCAACGAAGATTAATCTGTTAAAATTATTGTTGGCAGACAAAGAAGAATATCGCCGAGTGATGATTTTTACAGAAACGAAAAAAAATGCTGATCGCATTGTTGAAAAACTAGCCGATTATTGGACAGGGGAGTTGAGTGTATTGCATTCCAATAAGGCACAGAACTCACGTTTAAATGCTTTGCGAGCTTTCAAAGAAGGTTCTACGCGTATTATGATTTCTTCGGATGTTGCAGCGCGCGGTATTGATGTACAAGATGTATCGCATGTAATAAACTTTGATATACCATCCATACCGGAGGAATATATTCATCGTATAGGACGTACAGCGCGTGCTGGTAAAGAGGGTGTTGCAATTAGTTTTGTGTCGGAAAAAGAAGAACCGAGATTTGATGCAATCGAATCATTGATTGGGCAGCAGGTAGATATGTTAGAGTTGCCGGAAGATCTTGAAATATCAGAGTTGTTGATGGATGAAGAGAAAGTTCAGACAGCTAACATTGTTTATCAAAAAGGAAAGCCAAAAGGGGGAGGAGCTTTTCACCAACGTTCAGCTAAAAATAGCAAGACGCCCCAGAAGGTGCGGCTGGATCGAACAAAAGAGGGACGTCGTAAAAGGAGATAGCAAAAAATATGGTTGTTGACTAGAAATAATAAGTCAAAGATTAGGTAATGTGTAAACTTTTTGTATATTTGCAAGCGTATGCAAAGAGAAAACAACATACTACCAATCAATTCGCTTTTTCTAAATATTAAAAAGCGCGATGAGTTTGACTTCTAAAACTCATTTAGCATACATTTTTTATCTAGACTTTATTTGACTAATCAATTAAATCATATTTATTATGGAATTACCATTCGCAGAATCTTATCGAATTAAGATGGTTGAAACCATCCGTAAAAGTACCCGTGAAGAACGTGAACAGTGGATTAAAGAAGCTAAATACAATCTTTTTGCATTAAAGAGCGATTATGTTTTTATCGATTTGTTGACCGATTCTGGTACCGGTGCTATGAGTGATAAACAGTGGGCAGAAATGATGTTGGGAGATGAGAGTTATGCCGGAGCGCGTTCATATTATAAGATGAAAAACGCTATTAAGGAAATCTTGGGATTTGATTATTTCTTGCCGACACATCAGGGACGTGCTGCAGAAAATGTATTATATTCGACTATCATTAAAGAAGGGGATATATTACCCGGGAATTCGCATTTTGATACAACTAAAGGACATATTGAGTTTCGTAAAGCTGTCGCTCTTGATTGTACAATTGATGAGGCTGCAGATACTCAGTTAGAAGTGCCCTTTAAGGGAAATCTTGATCCGGTTAAGTTAGAAGCTGTCCTACAGAAATATCCGAGAGAAAAGATTCCTGCAGTTGTGTTGACTGTAACTAACAACACAGCAGGAGGACAACCTGTTTCAATGCAGAATATTCGTGAAGTATCTGCATTGTGCAAAAAATATGGAGTAAACTTGCAGATGGACTCTGCCCGTTTTGCAGAAAATGCATACTTTATCAAGATGCGTGAGAAAGGATACGAAAACAAGACAATCAAAGAGATTGTGAAAGAAATGTATTCTTATGCGGATATTATGACTATGTCATCCAAGAAAGATGCCATTGTTAATATGGGAGGTTTTGTTGCTTTTAAAAATGAAGAATTATGGAAAAAATGCCAGATGTTCTGTATCATGAATGAAGGTTTTATCACTTATGGTGGTATGTCAGGACGTGATATGAATGCATTGGCACAAGGATTGGATGAAGGTACAGAATTTGATTATTTGGAAACCCGTATAAAACAGGTTGAGTATCTGGGAGCAAAATTGGATGAATATGGAATTCCGTATCAGCGCCCAGCTGGTGGACACGCTATTTTCGTAGATGCTAAAAAGATTTTGACACATGTACCGAAAGAAGAATTCATTGCTCAAACTTTGGCGGTTGAATTATATTTGGAAGCTGGTATTCGTGGTGTAGAAATCGGTTCTATTCTAGCAGACCGTGATCCGGTGACTCGTGAAAACCGTTATCCGCGTTTGGAATTATTGAGATTGGCAATACCGCGTCGAACCTATACGAATAATCATATGGATGTGATTGCAGCAGCCTTGAAGAATGTATACGACCGTCGAGAATCAATTACACGTGGATATGTGATAACGAAAGAATTTCCTATCATGCGCCACTTCACAGTAGAACTTGACAAGGCACAATAATGAATAAAAAATGGAGAACAATTTGTTCTCCATTTTTTTTAGAAGCTAATGAATCCGCTACGGAATATTCCTGATTGAGATGTTGGAACAAGAGTTCCTGAAAAAGTCAGATTATTGCCATTGGTCATAGGATATACTGCTGCATTTGCATTGTTACTGCCAGCGTATAGATTGACAATTACTTGGGCTGTTAATGCTGTGCCATTGACATAAAAAGAGTAAGTGATATTACCATGCCGGTCTGTATTGGTTGTTATTTGTGAAGGAATTCCTTCGACAGTGATTCCGCCTAATCCATTGGGGCCAGCAATGCCGTCAAAAGCCAGTTGTACATACACGGTATTACCTTTAAATTGGATAAAGTTTGTATTGTCTGAAACTGGAATTGCAGCACCTTGAGGACCATACAGGGTGTTTGCCATCAATACCCAGTTGCGGTCGCGCATCGCTTCAATTGCAGCATTGAATGCTTGTTGATCAGCTTGAGCTCGAGCTTGTCGACGTAAATTTCTTTTTGCTTGTCGTTGTTGTTGTTTTGAAAGCGTTTGTTGTGTTGTTTGCATAGGATTTGTTGCTTGTACATAGCTTTCAAAAGCCGGTAGCATCAAAAATGCTAACAAAGCTAAAATAACTACTTGTTTCATAATAGGTTGTTTTTTATTTAGTTGTTTTATTGAGAAGATATACGTCTGATATCTAAAAATGTTTGAATAAACGGCTAAAAGTTCGGATACTCATTTTTTGCTTTAGTTGAAAAAGCGTATTTTTGTCGGTAATAGTTTATCAAACACATAACATGATGAATACGTCTGATATAATTTGTGCAATTTCAACATCGCCAGGTATGGGTGCTATTGCAGTCCTTAGATTATCTGGGGACGGGTGTATATCGTTAACGGAACAAATCTTTGAATCTCCATCTGGTAAGCACCTTTCTGCAGCTAAAGGTAATACTGTGCACTTTGGAAGTATTCGTGATGGTAAAGAGTTGATAGATGAAGTGTTGGTAACTATTTTTAGAGCACCTCACTCTTTTACGGGAGAGGAGTCTGTTGAAATTTCCTGCCACGGCTCAGTCTATATTCAGCAGCGGTTATTGAAACTATTGGTAGATGTTGGGGCTCGATTGGCAGCTCCTGGCGAATTTACTCAGCGTGCTTTTTTGAATGGTAAGATGGATTTGTCACAAGCAGAGGCTGTTGCAGATTTAATATCTTCATCATCAGCAGCATCACACCGAATGGCCTTATTGCAAATGAAAGGCGGATTTTCAACAGAACTGATGCGTCTGCGTTCAGAATTACTGCATATTACATCATTGCTGGAATTAGAATTAGACTTTTCAGAAGAGGATGTGGAGTTTGCAGATAGAGAAGAATTAAATCGCATTGCTAGTGGTATAGAGCAATTGTTGGTACGTTTATGTGCTTCATTCTCTTTAGGAAATGTGTTGAAAAATGGGGTACCGGTAGCAATAGTGGGTAACACTAATGTTGGTAAAAGTACACTGTTGAATGCACTTTTACGTGAAGAACGTGCAATTGTGTCAGATATAGCTGGAACGACTCGTGATACCATTGAAGATACGATTAATTTAAATGGTATAACCTTTCGTTTTATAGATACAGCAGGAATCCGTTCGACAACAGATGAGGTGGAGAACATCGGAATTGAGCGAACTTTTGCCAAAATAGGGCAGGCGAGTATTATATTGCTTTTGACAGATTTGAAACGTGGAGCAGAATCTTTTGAAGAGTATTACAAACAAGTGAAAGCCCATATATCGTCTGATGCACATTTGGTAATTGTTTTAAATAAAACAGATGAGGTTGAAGATTTACTCACTCCTCAGGAAACCATACGACTATTTACGTCAGGAGAAAAGATTATTCCAATTTCAGCTCGTACGGGAGCTAATTTAGATACTTTAATTTGTGAGTTGACAAATGCTGTGAATTTAAATCCATTAAATTCTTCAGATATAATCGTTAGCAATATTCGTCACTACGAAGCTCTTAGTCATGCATTAGAGGCTATTCGTCGAGTAAAAGAAGGTCTTCAATCGAATCTTAGCGGAGAATTTGTTTCCCAAGATATCCGGGAATGTTTGCACTATCTTGGTGAAATTACAGGAGAAATATCTACAGATGAGGTACTTGGTAATATATTTGAAAAATTCTGCATCGGCAAGTAAGTAGTTGATTACATATAATTAAAATCAATCGTAACTAATTGAAATAGCACTCTTTACGGGTGCTATTTTTGTTTGTGCAAGCATCGTTGTTAATCGTTGCTAAGCCTTTTTACGCCTGTTTTTGTACCTTCTGTGTACCTCGCAAACCGAAGTGCAAAATTTCATCGGTCAGATGATGGAGAAGTTGGTACACATTGGTACGCTGTGGTACGCGATGAAACAGATTTGGCGAACTAAAAAGAGAATTAAAATGGCTAGTAACATTGACATTCAGAAAAAATGTGAGTGGTGCGGTGTGATTTTTACCGCACACAAGACCTCTACCGCCTACTGTTCTCACAGATGTGCAAACCTTGCATACAAGGAGAGAGTAAGGAAAAAGAGAGTACAAGAATTTCAATTAAAATTTAATGAAGAGGCAAAACCTCATTCTGAAAAAGAGTTCTTAACACCAACCGAAGTATCTGCATTTTTAGGTGTTGGCAGGACTTCAATCTACCGCTACATCAGGTATGGCAAAATCAAGGCTATTAGATTTGATGGTAAAACACTCATAAGGCGATCAGACATAGATAAGATGTTTGACTATATCACTGTGAGTGAAAAGAACAAGCCAAAAGAAAAAATCCCTATCACTGACTTCTACACTACTGCCGAGATTAAAGAAAAGTACAATATTCAGGAGTCGTGGTTATACAAAATTGCGAAGGAGCATAATATTCCTCGCACATTCAATCGTGGCAAGACCTACTGGAGCAAGAAGCATATCGACTCCTACTTTGCGAAGAAAGCTCCCGATGAGAGCATTACCGAGTGGTACAGCGTGGCAGAACTGCAAGAGAAGTTCGGTATGACGCTATCGGCAATCTACACCTTTGTATATAAGAATGTAATACCCAAGCGTAAGGAGGGCAAGATGGTCTATTACTCGAAAAAGCATTTCGATATAGCCAAAGGCATTGCCACGCCCGAAGAGCCGCAATATTACACCATACCCGAAGCGATGGAGAAATACAACCTCACTCGCGACCAGCTATACCACTATGTGAAGTATCACAACATCACTCGCATCAAGGTTGGCAAGTACACCAAGATTCTGCGCTCGGAGCTCGATAAATTCTTTGAGCCACCGAAGATTGAGTAAAGTTACTTAATGGTGATTGATACCACCATCGGAACACCAATTTAATTTGCAGCAAAAAGTATAAACAATTAAAACATAACAACTATGACACTAACTTGCACAAATGTAACCCTACGCCAAAAGGCGTTACGCAACGACCGAATTTCACTCTATTTGGATTACTACCCTGCAATCCGTAATCCCCACACGATGAAGATGAGCCGTCGAGAGTTCCTCGGTATCTACCTCTATGCCAAGCCACGCAACGAGCAGCAGCGAATGTTCAACCAAGAGATGCTCAACAAGGCAGAGGCGATACGCTGTATTCGTGTACAATCGCTTATCAACGAAGAGTTCGGCTTCCTCGACAAGAACAAGCAGAAGGTCGATTTCCTCGCCTACTTCCGAGCGAAGGCACGCGAGCGATACGAAAAGTGGGACTGCGTTTGCAACCACTTCGAGAAGTTTTGCGGTGGCAAATGCACTTTCGGAGATATTACCGTTGAGTTGTGCGAAAAGTTCCGGGATTATCTTTTGAAATGCAAGCAGATACATCATCCCAACTCATATATCAGTCGAAATTCGGCTGCGGGATATTACTCCACCTTCCGCGCCCTGTTGAAGATTGCCTACAAGGAGAAGATGTTGCGAGAAAACCTCAATGACTTCCTTGAAAAAATCGAGTGGAAAGAGGTCAAGAAAGAGTACCTGACACTTGACGAGGTTAAGAAACTCGCTGCCACACCTTGTCGTATTCCTGTACTGAAACAAGCATCGCTTTTTGCCTGTATGACTGGACTTCGTATCAGCGATATACTCAAATTGCAGTGGAGCGACTTTGAGATGGGCCCCGATCAAGGCTACTATATCCGCATCTGCACCGAGAAAACCGAGACCGAGGCGACACTCCCCATCAGCCACGAAGCGTTGGAACTATGTGGCGAATGGGGAAAAGGATTGGTGTTCAAGGGACTCACCCGCGCAATGACACACCACCCACTCAAACAGTGGATTGCCGAGGCTGGGATAAAGAAGAAGATAACATTCCACTGCTTGAGACATAGCATTTCTTCTTTCTCGTTGAAAACAAACGATTTACAGAATTTGAATTTGCGACAGGTAACGATTTAGAAACGAGCAAAGTTCCCTCATCCGTCTTATTCTGCATTATTGAAAAGAACGCTTAATAATGAATGCAAAGGTAAGCAATTTACATATAATATCATAAATAGGACTATATTATTTGTTATAGTCCTATTATTAACACTTCCTGGCGATCTGCATTATTTCTATTTAATGCAAATCCATGTTTGCCAAGATAACAAACATGAGTAGTTTGCTTATGTCTATGTATCATCTCTTCTAACTCTTGTATTGACGGGTATCCTTCTGTAGTATATGATAAAGCAATAATAGAATCCCTGTGTTTATATATCAATTCATCTAATTCATTAATATAATTGCTTCTCTTTTCAAACTCCCAATTCTTACCAACACCTATTTCCAAATTTACTTTTCCCCTATCTATGTTATCTGGTATTTCGGCATAGTTCATTAGGCCTTCCAAGAAGTGATATCTGCTATGATAAGTGATTCCACCGACATCTTTTTTCGGGAAATATGGAGTATCTATATATACCAAATCAGCGTCTCTATCACATTCTAATGCAGAAGTATTTGTAATATCTACATTAGGCAAAGCTTCAAATTGAAATTCATTCAGTTCTTTTGTGAATTTTAGGAATAAGTCTTTGAATGACTGTTCCCATGTAACTTTATTACCAAAATTTGCTTTCACAAAGTTTGTTCTTAGATTCAAATTCTTACGATGAAACAAGTTAAATGGTCTCTTTATCATGCAACTTTGGAATAGAACATAGTATGCGCTTGCCTTCTTTTCATCTTCTAAATAATGGATGTTCTGTACGACAATATCAATAATCTCATCTTCATCAGGCGTATAATACACTTGATGGAAATTTTGGGCTATAATATTTTGGTATTCTCTACCATCTACTCGTTGCAGTAGTGCTAATGCATCTGTTTCAGTAAAAGAGCCACGAGATGAACATAATAACGCCTTTGCAATTTCGCAGTTGAAAGATAAAATATCGTTATATATTATATCCTTACCTTTATGGGCCATATAATATGATACAATACCAGTTCCGCCAAATAAATCCAATATAGAATCGAATTCTATTTGGTGCATTGCTAAAGCATCCCAAATTTTATCTAGTAGTCGGCGTTTCGAACCATAATATCTAGTTACTGGCAACCTCATCTTTTATCAATATTTTCATCAATTTTGACTTTAATTTCTCAAAAGAGGACTCTGTGAAACATTGTAACTTATTATTACCAGTTAATGGAACAAAAAAGCTGTACGCACATCCATTCATATTTGGTCTAGCCTCATTATATCCATCGCATTCTTCTTTCTCTCCACATACATTTAGTGTTTCAGAACCAAAATTACCGACAATTATAAATTTCAAGTTATTTGCAATTTCAGAATTATGATGTAGCCAGGTATTACATTTCTTCTGATAAGAAACAATATAATCTATTGTTAAATTTGTCTTTAATTCAATCATATAAATATCCGCACCATTAAATGCTATTATATCAACTTCATTTTCACGATTATTAATACGTATATTTTGATTAGCGACAAAGTCTATAACATTACCTGTTTCTTGTTTTATCTCGTTGAGGGCTAAAGAGAAAAAATCTTCATAATACCTCAACAAATAGTAAAAAGCTAAATTGGGTTTTAAAACTTTCGCAATTTTGTTCTTACAATTATTAATATTATTATGTCCCTGGATATTACTTAACTTATTGTCTTTTTTATAGATGTAATGAAGTAACTTATATGCGCTAGAACCTGCCTTGTCTTTTTTATGAATTCCAATGAATGGCTTATCCTCATCACTATAGGATGAGAAAAACTCATAATTATCTAATTCAGACAAACCATCAACGACCGTAACTTCATTAAAACAATCCTCAATACCGTCTATTTTATCAATATGTTCTTTAGGAATAAATAGGTTGTTGACCAAATACGACAGTCTATTTGTCACATCTTCAGTTTTCGCTAATTCTAAAAAAGCTTTTTGTTCCCCATTAGATGTAATGCATTTTACACTCTCTGGTTTATGATGGTATACACCGTTTTTCAATTCTCTCCAAATAGCATTCAAGTTGTGTGGATAAAGTTCTTTAAAATCACTAACTAATGGAATTATCGAATTGTTAAAACAGATGCCATCAATACTTAATATGGAATCACAGCCTTTTTTCGAAAACCCAATAACCTTGTCTATTTCGCCCAATTCTTCCTCTTGAAATTGTCTAAGTAAATCATGATTTAGCCAAAACTCTGAAGAATCTATATAATATTTTGTATAGCGATTTTCTGAACTATGGAAATCTGACTTACAATAAATCGGTGAATATATACATCTAATGTCTGCGTCTTTTAAGGCATTTTTGGCTTCTAAATCGTAAATACCTTTATTAATCATATCATCAAACCCTCTCTCTTTATTAGAGTCAATTGCTTCTAATAACAACATAATTGGATTTGTTTGTCTCAAAAAATTACTCAACAACGATGTCATCTTTTTTGGGGAATCACATCCTGCTGTTACGCATAATAGATTGTCATCTTTATGAATGATAAAAAGAATATTCTCGTTAAATATCTTAATAAAGTTATCTTTGTGATATATAGATTCTATGATATAATCTTGTAATATATGTAAGATTTGATTACTTACAGATTCTTGAACGGCAAAGAGTTCCTCTTCATTTTTAATACTCCCTTCCTTATGTTTGTATTCGGCGTACACGGTAGCACACAATTTCTTAACATCACTATACTCCTCAGGTAGGTTTATTGAATCTATTATATCTATGCCTCCGACTCTAATATACAAACTCCAATAAGGCAACAACATATCAATTATAGGAATTGATATTTTATACACTTTATAAAGCTCGTTTCTTTCAAACATAACTATAAGCCTTTAGTATATTCAACAATCGCATCCTTTAATATGTCATTATCATAATCTTCTACAAATAATGTTAGTAATGCCATCAACTCAATTGGATCATAAATAATAACATCATCAACATTGGCTATACCATAGTCTTGTAAATCAGAGTTTGAAATACCTAATCCTTCAGGTTTGAAAATGCATAACTTATCTGTAGGGAATAACTGTTGTACATTTTTAATCCTACTTATGTTAGTATCATAGTCATTTGTAAATAAAAATACATGGCATTTTTGTTTCTCAACGGTTCTTACCGTTTGATACATTTGTGCTTTAATAGTATATTCATCTAAATTATTACTTGTTATATTAAGGTAATTTTCCAGAGGCGCAAAGAACTTTGTATGAATTCTAACCTCAACACCTTCATCTTTTAAAGCCTCTATTCTACTTGCCAATCGTGAGTTTAAATCGGAGTCTTTGAATTTTTCTCTCCAGGATTTATATTCACTAAACGTAAGATTATTATACAAACTTATAATAATCTCATTTGTATGAGATAGATGTTGTTTCTCTATTTTACTAACAATTAAATCAATATTCTTATCTTGACATGACTCTCCCAATATAGAACAAAGTGATTCGGCTAGTTTTTTTATTTCATCTTGGTTAGAAATACTTTTCAGTTCATGAGTAGAGGTTATAATTCTACGTCCAAATGCAGGATTATATGCTTCTAACGGCATTGAGGACCATTTCCCTGCATCCGTAATGGCTGCAATTAACATATGACCACGAATCAGCCCAGCCATATCAATTAATTCTCTAAAAGATGTCAAATATGATTGAAATCTTGCACGTGATTTTTCTTCTATTTTCTCAAGTTCATCAATGCAGAATAGTATATAATATTTATTTAAAGCAAAAATGTTTAAGAAAAAGACTAAAACCTCATGTCTATTATAATCTGAAAACTTATCAATGCGGTACTTATCGAATGAACGCTTGTCATATTTAGCTCCCGTACCAAGTTGAATAAGTTCTAATAATTTATCATCATCATCTTTATTGTTAATAATGGCTTTGGTATATCCTTGCATTACTGCAAATGAATCCTTGTAATCATTACATGCAGTCTTCATTATATCTTCAGAAGACTGTTTTAAAAAACTCATTAAAGAAGTGGCATGACTTTGTTGTATGAGATACAATAGAAATAAGTTTAAATCATATTTATCTACATCCGCTCGCCATGTTTCACAATGTACATTATATTCATGGTGCACTTCAAAAAAGTACTCCAAATATTTCAATAAATTAGTCTTTCCATTTCCATATTGTCCCTTTATAAGACAATATTGGAATGATGTGTCAATCTTAGACAAATATTCAGATAGTTTGGATTTGACTCCATCTAACCCTATTACAAAAAATGGCAAATGAGGAGCAATACCCACACTTAGATCTTTCTTAATAATATCTATATTCTCTTTTTTAGGAGTTAATATCTCCCAAAGTTCCACCAAATTC
>CAJJNP010000098.1 GCA_905193145.1 uncultured Odoribacter sp.
TGAACACTTATAAATCGCTCATTTTAAGCTATTCAGCAGATTATAGAAGAATTTTCGGGAAAAATCAAATGATGAATGGTTATAAAAAAAGCGAACATCAGCAGCCGTACCGATTTTATTCAAGGCTTGCTCTATCGTTTCGTTGACTATCTGCACTGAAATTTTCTTTTTTTGATATTCCTCCTCTGCGGCCTGCACTCCACCGGAAAAAATCAGCATAAACAAAGCAAACATCAGGAACCGATGGCTTAGCAGTTCCTGTAACATTTTCTTCTTTTGCATAAATCTGTGATTTTAGTTAATAAATATATTGTCATAAATTGCGGTAAATTCATAGTGCGTATATATCATCGGTCGTAGCATTATTTTTGCATTTCAGTCAATTCCTTCTTGAATTTCTTGTTCTTGTTGTATTTTTTGAAGTAATCCTTGCTCAGCGTTTTGATTACATCGAAATCTTGCTGTTTTGTTATCGCATTGTACAGGAACAGATAAAGCACGGCATCCCGGGTGTCTCCTTCGTAAGCATTGGCAAGCTTGTTGTACAATACTTCCATGCTTCCCGGCATTTTATACTCTTTGCCTGCTTTATGAGCTTCCCGTCTTTCCTGATATTCCACATAATCGATCAGCCAGCCGATGTAGGCATAACTTTTCAATGAAGCCTTGTCGTTTTTCACCTGATAGCCATCCAGAGCCTCCCAATAGCCGTTCGGAATGCACTCCTGAAGCGGTTTTTTGTTCACATCGGATACGACAAACGGATATTTCACCAGATTATCCAGGTACATGCCCTCCAGTTCCGCATAGATGTAGTTGAATGCGAACGGGTCCACCTTGTCGCGGATACCTTCCAGAATCTCCTGTTCTTTCTTCCAGTTTCGTTGACATGCATCATAATAGGTCTTTACCGGCACCTGGGTCACTACGGCTGCCAACGGATTGGTCTTGTAGCGGTCGTTGATGCGCACCATGCGTCCGTCACGGATGGCGCTGTTCAGGGTGACGGCTGCCGGTGTACCCTTGAATTCAACGTGCTTGTAGTTCTTGCCCTGAAACCGGATATCCATTTCAATCTCGTCTCCGGGACATACAATCACCCACAACCATATATTCACTTTCATCAGGCTCTTTCAGCACCACCTCGAACTCCATCAGCTGGTTGTCCTTGAACGGGAACTGCTGGTTGTTAGCCGTATTGTCCATAAACTCAAAATCGATCACCTTGCCGGTATATCCGACAGCGGTTGCCTTGATTTTCGCTGTTTTCTGGGCTTGTACGCCTGCACAGAACAGGCATACAAGCATACAAACCAATAATTTTTTCATCTTCTGATTATTTCTTTTTGTCGTTTTTCAATAGGGTCTTGATGGTATTGATCAGCTTTTCTCCTCGCAGGTTCAAGGCTTCGATTCTTCCTTCCGGGTTGATCAGCACGGTGTAGGGTACAGCCGAAAGGTTGTATTTGCGTGCCACCGGTCCGTACCAGGAAGCCCAGAAGTCGAGCAGAACGTATTTGCCTGCAAAGTTCTTCAGCTCGATGTCCTCGCCGTCCATTCCCTTGATGGAGAATTCCGGAGCCTCAACAGTTCTTTGTTTTCCATCTGTTCCTCCAGCCATACATCCAAGGCATTTTTCCCGTCCGTTTCCAGCCGTTCACCCATAAAATCGCTGACCAACTCCGAAACCCTGAATGTTCTGAATGCTTTATTTTCTTCGTTTTTTTTCATTCCGCAAATGTACTTTTGTCAAAAAATTACATTACCTTTTACAATAATACGCATCAGAATACAAAAAAGGGGGCGTCGTTCAAAAAAATATATGATTTTTTTATTTTTTGCACTAATAACTATAAATACTCACACAACTCTTTCCGGTTGTAGCGATAAGTCATAAAACCTTCCGAAAAGGGAGACCGATAATTTTCGCTATTCGGAGACCGAACAAATTATTTATTTCTCCCAACGACCTCTTACATACCTCCCACCGGGGTCTCACTCCCCTCTCACCATTCTCCGTTCCTCCTCCGAAGTTCCTCCGAAGCTCATCCGAACGAAAAGCCGGAAGCAACGAAGGAGCTTCGGTGGAAGAAGCGGAAAAGGCAAAGGATAAGCAAAAGACAGGAAATAAAAAAGAGGACATTTCCCATGCCCTCTCATACGATAAAGATTACCCTATTTTATCCGGTTTCTTTTTACCCGGTTCAACAGGTTTGGCTATAGATTCGCGCATTTGGGTATCGGCTTCAATATTTTTCATCCGGTAATAGTCCATTACGCCTAAATTACCTGAACGGAATGCCTCCGACATGGCAAGAGGTATGTTGGCTTCAGCTTCTATCACCTTAGCTTTCATCTCCTGTGCCAAAGCTTTCATCTCCTGCTCGCGAGCCACAGCCATGGCACGACGCTCTTCGGCTTTTGCCTGCGCAATTTTCAAATCGGCTTCCGCCTGATCTATCTGCAAACCGGCTCCGATGTTTTTACCCACATCAATATCTGCTATATCAATGGAGAGGATTTCAAATGCCGTACCGGAATCAAGCCCTTTGTCCAATACCACTTTCGAAATAAAATCAGGATTTTCCATTACGGCTTTATGGGATTCGGATGAACCGATGGAGGAGACGATTCCTTCTCCTACACGCGCCAGAACAGTCTCTTCACCGGCACCTCCCACCAAACGCTTGATATTGGCACGTACCGTCACACGAGCCTTGGCTATCAACTGAATACCATCCTTTGCAACGGCTGTCACCGGCGGGGTATTGATAACTTTCGGATTTACACTCATCTGCACCGCCTCGAAGACATCACGCCCCGCCAAATCAACGGCTGTCGCAATCTGGAAGGTCAAATCAATATTGGCTTTGGAGGCTGACACCAATGCATGCACCACCTGCGGCACATGTCCTCCTGCCAGATAATGGGCTTCGAGCATATCCCGATAAAGCTCGATACCGGCTTTTTTACCTTCAATCATCGCGCCGACAATGACGGTGGGCGGCACTTTACGCCAACGCATCAATACCAGTTGCAACAACGATATTTTCACATCAGATACCAATGCCTGAAACCATAAACCTATGGGAATAAAATAAAGGATAATCCAAAGCAGGAAAAGTCCTCCAGCAATGGCTACACTCAAAAATACAATACTTGCGTTTTCCATGTTCAGTTTGATTTAGATTTTACTATGATTTTGTTTCGCAATACTTTCACTACTTCGACCGACCGGTTGGCATCTATATATCCCGATATGGATTCAGCTTCAACCAAGGCTTCCCCTACCCGCACATTTCCCATCGGAGCCAAGCGCCCCATAGTGACTCCCGTGTCCCCGACATGAACTGACGAATCCACTCCTTCGACCGTGGCATCCACACTGGTGTCAAGACTGAGACGTTTCCAAGTGGAGGAACGCAGGGCATACCAAGTGACTCCTGCACAAAATACAACCGTACCGCCCAAGATATAGTGTCCGGCCGGCATCCCATAGAAACTATATCCAAAATACAGACCCACTATAATACAAACAAAGCCCAGTATTCCCGCAACATTAACTCCGGGGAAAACCAAAAACTCCAATATCACCAGCACCAACCCTATCAGTATCAACATAAATACTATCAGCCATTCCATAACGTATGATTATCAATATAGAGGATAAAGATATAAAAATACTTCCGAATTTCAATACTTATTATTTACTTTGTAGCGTTTTTTATATATAAAGGAATATACCATGGAGTTTGAAGGACATTCTGAGGAGTCGTTTTATTACAAGGAAGAGCATTTCAGCCCGGAACGGACTGAAAAATTGAGTTACCATTATCGCGAAATCCTCAAATTACTGGGCGAAGACGTTGAACGTGAAGGTCTGTTGCAGACCCCTATGCGTGTAGCAAAAGCCATGCAGTTTCTGACACAGGGCTATCAACAGAATCCGGAAGAAATTCTGCGTTCGGCTCTGTTTAAAGAAGACTATCGGCAAATGGTGATTGTAAAGGACATTGAAATATACTCGATGTGCGAACACCACATGTTGCCTTTTGTAGGCCGGGCTCACGTTGCCTATATTCCCAACGGACATATCACAGGCCTCAGTAAAATTGCACGTGTAGTGGATGCCTATGCACGACGGCTACAAGTGCAGGAGAGACTGACTCAGCAAATCAAGGACTGTATCGAAAATACGCTGCACCCATTGGGCGTGGCTGTAGTCATCGAAGCCCAGCATTTTTGTATGATGATGAGAGGCGTACAGAAACAAAATTCTGTCACCACCACGTCGGATTTCAGCGGAGCATTTGAAAAACTTGCCACCCGCGAAGAATTTATCCGCCTCATCAGTGCCAAATTGCGATAATCCAAGATTACGAAAAATCAAACGCGGGCAACCGCATTAAACAATAAAATACTATGAAGAAAGCATTTGTATTTCCCGGACAGGGAGCACAATTTGTGGGAATGGGAAAAGAGTTGTACGAAACTTCTCCCAGAGCCAAAGAATTATTTGAAAAAGCCAATGATATTTTAGGTTTCCGCATCACCGACCTGATGTTTGCAGGAACTGACGAAGATTTGAAACAGACCAAAGTTACCCAACCAGCTATTTTCTTGCATTCAGTGATTTTGGCTGACAGCCTGACAGAAACTCCGGACATGGTGGCCGGTCACTCTCTGGGAGAATTTTCAGCTCTCGTTGCTGCAAAAGCACTCTCGTTTGAAGACGGTCTGCGCCTGGTTCATGCACGTGCCTTGGCTATGCAAAAGGCTTGTGAAGCCAACCCGTCGACAATGGCTGCCGTTATCGGAATGGCTGACGAGAAAGTGGAAGAAATCTGCAATTCTATTGACGAAGTGGTGGTTCCGGCCAACTACAACTGCAAAGGTCAGATTGTCATTTCCGGAAGCAACAAAGGCATTGAACTTGCCTGCCAGAAATTGTCTGAAGCAGGTGCCAAAAGAGTGTTGCCGCTGAAAGTGGGCGGTGCGTTCCACTCTCCGCTGATGGAACCGGCTCGTCAGGAACTGGAAGCTGCTATCAAGAATACAAAATTCTCTGTTCCGGTGTGCCCAATCTACCAGAATGTCGATGCACAGCCCTATACGGATCCAGCCAAGATTCAGGAAAACCTGATTGCACAGCTGACTGCATCTGTAAGATGGACCCAAATCATGCAGAATATGATTGCTGACGGAGCGACTTCGTTCCTGGAAATCGGTCCGGGCAAGGTGTTGCAGGGATTGCTGAAAAAAGCAAGCACTGAAATCGAAACCAGCGGAATCCAATAATACAGAGCAAGCTGAAATATTCTAAGAGCTGATTGAGCCGGCAAGAATTCCACTTGCTGATTCAGTCAACTCTTTTTTTTGTCTTTTCATTTTTTTGCTAAAAGTAATTTTGTATCTTTATCCCTGATAATTTGTATTTTTTTCATATGCCAAACAGAAAACTCAAACGACATTTAAACATAGGCTTCAGATGGCTGACTATCCTCATAATCTGTACAGTCACAGTCTATCTGTTTCCTCGAGGAGGCAGTTTTCAATACGAATATCAGAAAGGAATGCAGTGGCGCTATGAAACGCTGTATGCTCCATTCAGTTTTCCGATACATAAAACAGAAGAGGAGCTGCAACAGGAACGTGAAAAAATCAATGAAGAGCAACAGCCTATTTTCAAACGCAACGCCCAGACCGGAAGCAATCAAGTGGAAAAGTTCCGCTCGGCTCTCCATACTTTCGATAACCCGGAAAACCATGCGAAACTGGGAAAACTTACAAAAAAACTGGAATCCATTTACACGGCCGGCATTTTGCAACTTCCGGAGGGCATGAACGCAGAGAAAATCAAGCGTGTACAAATCATTTCAAACAATCTGGCAGAAACGGTAAAATTCAGCGATATCTATACCCTGAAAAAAGCTTATACTACCTTGAGCGAGGGAATAAGCCACAGCACTCTACCACAGGCAGTCAAGGAGAAGATTCTCAGTCTGAATCTGAACAACTACCTGCAACCGAATCTGGACTTTGACCTTGCCAAAACCACCCAGGCGCAAATGGCTACCCTCAAAGGTATCAGCCTGACACAGGGAATGGTGCAAAAAGGCGATGTCATTATCAGCAAACGCGAGCTGGTAACACCTGAAAAAATCAAGCTGCTGAATTCTCTCAAAATTGAATACCAGAACAATCTGGGATCGACAGAGACTTATAGCCGTATCATCGGCGGACAGTTCTTGCTCGTATTGATTGCGTTGATTGTGTTTTCAACCTTTTTCTACTACTCCAAGAAGAGGATATTCTACAATAACCGGGAGTTTATTTTTCTGTATGGTCTTTTTTTGGCAACCATTTTATTAGGCAGCATAGGCTATCACCAAAGCATCAACATGTTTGCCATTCCGGTATTGTTTTTTACCATCATTGTCAACATTCTGATTGGCAGCCGTTCTGCGCTGTACCTATTGTTGGGAACGACTTTGCTGGTATCTTACTACGCACCCAACAGCTACATGTATGCCTTTATGCAGGTGGCAGCCGGAATCGTAGCCATTTTCAGTCTGACACACCTGCAACGCAGAGGACAGCTGTTTATCTCTATCCTACTGACATTCATTACATACGCATTGGTGTATACGGCATTCATTCTCACTCAGGAAGGAGAAATACGTGTCACCCACATGTTCGGCTACCTGTGGCTGTTTATCAACAGCATGCTCTTGATGCTCACTTATCCGGTGATTTATATTTTTGAGCGTATATTCGGCTATACTTCAGAAATCACCTTGATAGAACTATCCAATCCGAACCATCCGGCCTTACGCAATCTGACAAAGAAAGCTCCCGGCACGTTCCAACATTCGCTGATGGTGGCCAACCTGGCAGAGGAAGCCATTTACCGTATTGGCGGCAATCCTCTGCTGACAAGAACCGGAGCTCTCTATCATGATATCGGCAAGACCTACGAGCCTTTCTTTTTCATTGAAAACCAAGCAGGAGGCATGAATCCGCACAGCAATTGCGAATTTGACGAAAGCGCCCAACATATCATCAACCACGTCACGAAAGGCGTGGAAATGGCAAAAAAATATAATCTGCCGGAATGTATCATCAACTTTATCCGCACTCACCACGGGAAAAGCAAAGTGAAATATTTCTACAATTCCTTTAAGAACAAGTATCCGGACAAGGAAATTGACGAATCTCTGTTCACTTATGCCGGCCCGGACCCCGTTACCCGGGAATGTGCCGTAGTGATGATGGCAGACGCTGTAGAGGCTGTATCACGCACCTTGACAGAGAAGACAGAAGAGAACATTGCACAGGCAGTAAACAACATCATCAACGGACAGGTTCAAGACGGCCGTTTCGTGAATGCAGACATTACGTTTAAGGATATTGCCACTGTAAAACAGGTATTTATTGAAATGCTAACTAATATATACCACTCCAGAATAGCCTATCCTAAACTGGAGAAAAAAGAAGACAAGTAACACAAACTCACAGGCACATGACACAGAAAGCTATTACAATCAAAGATTTGGCAGAGAGATTGAACATCTCTGTTTCAACGGTATCCCGCGCACTGAAGGACAATCCGGAAATCAGCCAACAGACACGCAAAACGGTTCAAAATTTAGCAAAAGAATTGGGATACAAGCCCAATCCTATCGCTGTTGCTTTAAAGACACATAAAAGCAATACGATTGGTGTCGTTGTTCCACAAATCGTCAATACCTTCTTCGCCAATGTCGTAAAAAGCATTGAGGGAGTTGCAGACAAATATGGATATAATGTATTGGTCAGTTCTTCGAATGAAAGTTTTGAAAAAGAGAAAAAGAACATCGACATATTTCTAGCAAACCGCTGCGACGGAATTATCCTGTCCATTTCAAAGACAACCACATCGTATGAGCATATCCAAAACATCCTGACTTCGGGAATACCCCTGGTGCTTTTTGACCGTACCGCCAAAGAGCTGGAGGTATCCAAAGTTGTGGCAGACGATGCAGAAGCTGCCTACAAAATCGTGCAGCACCTGATTCACGGCGGAGCCCGCAAAATTGCCCTATTGACAGGTCCGGAACATCTCTCCATCGGTAAAAACCGCATGAAAGGCTATTTAAAAGCCATGACCCAGAACAAATTGGAAATAGATACGAATCTTATCGTGAGATGTGAAGATTTCACAGTAAAATCAGCCAAGACAGCCGTATTACGTCTCCTGGACTCCAAGCATATCCCGGATGCTATTTTCGGCATCAACGACGACATGGCAATCGGCGCTATGGAAGCCATCAAGGAGAAAGGTCTGCAAATTCCGGAAGATGTAGCTATTTTTGGTTTCTCAAACAGCAAACGTTCACGCTATATGACGCCATCAATCAGTACCATCGACCAATTCCCGGACAAGATTGGAGAGACAGCAGCCGAATTGCTTTTTGAGCAGATTTTAGATCCCAAACATGCAAAAATCCGCGAAGAGGTCATCAACTGCGAATTGATTGTCCGTGAATCTTCCGACCGCTCATATTTGGAGAAATAAAGACAAACCGACACTTAAATTCAATATGAAAACGCCCGTATAAACGGGCGTTTTTCTTATAAAACCAATAATTACACCCTATAAAACTAACGAGCTTTAACCTTTAGATAAAGGTTTTTCACACTTCAAGGAGGCATATAGATTTGTCGCGGTTAAAGATAGTTAAATAGGAAAAGAATAAGCCCATCGTGATTATATTTGTTATCGGTAATACTAAGGGAATTATTGAGTAACAACGAAAATAGAATATATGGATGTAGTTGTGGAAAACTTAACCAAGTCGTTCGGCTTACAAAAAGCCATTGACTCCGTTAGTTTTAAGGCGCGTAAAGGAGAAATTCTCGGTTTTCTCGGTCCAAACGGTGCCGGTAAGACGACGACCATGAAAATCATGTCCTGTTTTCTATTTCCCGATTACGGCAATATCTATTTCGATAAATACTCTATCCACAAAAACGCTCGCAGAATCAAAGAATTCATAGGCTATCTTCCAGAGCACAATCCTCTTTACGAAGAGATGAATGTGATTGATTTTCTAGAATTCATTGCCAAAATACATAGAATACCCGGTTATAAAATAAAGCCTCGTATTGTCGATATGCTCCAATTGTGCGGACTGGATTCGGAAAAGCACAAAACAATCCGCGAACTGTCAAAAGGATACAGACAGCGAGTCGGACTGGCACAGGCATTGATTCATGATCCGGAAGTACTGATACTGGATGAACCAACAACCGGTCTGGACCCTAATCAAATCAGAGAAATTCGCGAACTCATCACCAATATTGGACGAGAAAAAACCATCATTCTCAGCTCGCATATCCTCGCAGAGATAGAGGCAACATGCGACAGAGTGCTGATCATCAACAAGGGGAAGGTGGTCGCAAACGGCACATCTGAAGAGCTGAGAAAAAAATCAGACTCAGACAAAGTTTTGAAAGTGAATATATGCGGAGCTCCGGAGCTGGAGATATACAAAGAACTGGCAACCCTTCCTGCCGCCAAGGTATCACACCACCGAGACGAACACTATTTCAATGTGCGCTGCGACCGACAAATAAATATAGAAAAAGACATTTTCGACTTGTGTACACACAATGACTGGTACATCAACGAACTGACACCCATTGAAACGCGACTGGAAGATATTTTCCGACAAGTAACCCAAAATTAGAAAGCTATGAAGACAATAAATATTCTCATAAACAAAGAACTGAGCAACAGCTTCAATTCCTGGGGAATTTATATCGGCTACCTGATTTTCTTCTGCGTGTGCGGCTTTTATATCTGGCTATCGAATAACAATATATTTTATTTAGGTCAAGCCACCATGATGCCTGTCTTTGTTATCATCAACTGGACACAATTCTTTATGATTCCGGCATTAACCATGCGCAGCCTTGCTGACGAGAAACGGAGCGGAACTTTAGAACTGCTGCTGACCAAACCAATAAAAACATCCGAACTTATAGGGGGCAAGTTCTTTTCGAATCTGGCCATTGCAGCCCTGGCTCTTGTACTGACACTCCCCTATTACCTAACCATCTCATTTTTGGGCTCTATCGACCATGGGACCGTATTATTGGGATATTTCGGTTTGCTGTGCATGGCAGCCTGTTATATCAGTATCGGAATTTTTGCCTCATCCCTGTCAAGGACTCCGGTAACTGCATTCTTTATACATTATGGTATCGGACTGTGCTTCCAGACCTTATTCGGCATGCTTGCAACTCAATTTCATAATGGCATCATTGCCAATATACTCAACTATCTGTCCATGGAAGAACATTTTGACACATTAGCCCGTGGAATTCTAGACACCCGTGATATTATCTACTTCTGTTCTATCTGCGCCATATTTCTCGCACTTTCTAAATTTTTCGTATGTAAAAGTAGGTTCTAGCAGAATTTAAAATTTTAAGTCAGGAAGGTTATGAAGAAGATTTTAAAAGATATTAGTTATATACTCATCTGTGTGGTGCTGCTGAACATTATTTCGTATTTTATATACATACGTTGGGATTTCACAGCAACCAAACGCTATTCCCTCAGCAAGGTCAGCAAAAACATCATCCAGCAAAATACCAGAAATATTGCTATTGATTTTTATGTCACAGAAGACCTGCCACAAGATATACAAAAACTGGCAAAAGAATTCCTATCACTGCTCAAAGAATACAAATCATTGAGCAACACAGATTTCACAATAAATATCATCAATCCCAATTCACAAGCAACAGAGTTTGCTGCAGCCAAGGCTGGCATTGAACCCATTTATAAAGAGATTCGAGAACGGGATTTGGAAAAGGTGCAAAGAATCTTTATTGGTGCCGTGTTTCATATCGGCAACAAAGAAGCAGTCATTCCGAAAATCAACTTCGACACCCCCATTGAATATGAAATCACCCGCTTGCTTAAACAAGCCAACGATTCCATAAAACCGGTAGTGGGATTTGTCAAAGGACATGGCGAGATGCCTTTTAATACCATGCCCCAACTTATAAACGAATTGTCGCATCTATCAGAAATCCAATCAGTAGATTTGAGCACATCCCGCTCTTTGAAACAAAACAATGTCATCTGCATCATCGACCCCAAAGATACATATTCAGCGTTCGAACTGGAACAACTGAACAAATACCTGGACGAAGGCGGACGCCTCTTCATCGCTCTGAACCATGCTATCGGCCAATTAGGCAACCGGAACAGCGGATTTATCAACCGCACCGGTATTGAAGATATGCTGGAGAAAAAAGGATTGAAAATAAAGTATGATTTTATCGTAGACAATAATTGCGGAACCATAGCTATCCACCAACAATACGGATTGCTAAACTTTCAAAGCAATATCAGTTTCCCCTATATTCCCATCATCACGAATTTCGGCCACCACACCATTACCCATGGTCTGAAATCGCTATTATTGCCTTTTGCAAGCAGCATTGAACAGAAAAGAGGAGACAGCGATTATTATTTTAAATCACTAGCCCGAACATCAAGCATTTCGGGCATTCAACAAGCACCAATCTTCTTTGATTTTCAAAAGCAATGGACTCAAAGCGACTTTAACCATCCCAATAATATCGTTGCAGCCCTGCTAAGCAATGACAAGAACAATAGTGCCATCATCACAATTACAGATGCAGACTTTATCAGTAACGAAATCGTCACATCCAGTCCTACCGACAACATCAATTTTGCGGTCAACTCCATTGAATGGTTGGCTGATAATTCCGGCCTCATCCAACTGAGGAACAAATTTACAACATTCTCTCTATTAGAGCCGATTGAAGACTACA
>CAJJNP010000099.1 GCA_905193145.1 uncultured Odoribacter sp.
AGACCGCTTTGCGATATTCATTGGGTGTCTGTCCCGAATGTTGTTTGAAAAAACGAACAAAATGTTGCGGATACTCAAAGCCTAGACGTGCGCTAATTTGGTTCACTGTCAATTGGTCATCGTTCAAGAATTCCTTAGCGGAAATCAAAAGTCTGTCGTTTATAAAATCTTTGGCTGTACGTCCGGTTTCAGTTTTGACGAGTTGTCCGAAGTAGCCGGGAGTCAGGCAGCATTTGTCAGCAAAATAACTGACAGTGGGAAGTCCTTCTTTTTCGGCTAGTTTTCGGATATAGTTTTTCAGTAGTGCATCAAATTGTTTCACTACGTTATGATTGATTTCTTCCCGCGTAATGAACTGACGGTCGTAGAAACGCAGACAATAGTTGAGCAATAATTCTATGTTTGACACGATTAATTCACGGGTATGATTGTCGATAGGATGTTGTACTTCCATTTCTATCATGTCAAGTACCTGTTTAAAAATACAGACTTCTGTCCCGGAAAGGTGGAGAGCTTCGGTACTGCTATAAGAAAAAAATTCATATCGCTGCATATTTCGTCCCAATTGGGTGCGGTTCAAAAAGTCGGGATGAAAGAGCAGTCCGATGCAGCGGGGGCGTATATTGCGATTGGTGATTTCCACTGTAACTGTCTGTCCGGGCTCAAAAGAGGTCACGGTTTGCTCATCAAAATCATATGGGGTACGACCATAGGAGAGGTTACACCCTTTGGTTTCTTTCAGCCAAATGGCGTATACCCCATAATGTAGTTGATATTTTGAAAGAGCTTCCGAGTCAGTGCGTTCCAAATGGAGCACACTGACCATGGGATGAAACGTAGGCACCCCATAGAAGTCATTTACTTGTTGTATGGTATCAAATCTGATTTTGTCTATCATATTCATTATACTGATTTTCCCATTTCGAAAGCCACTTGCAGTTTTGCATTCCCTTGAATGGCATGCGGTTCATTTACTCCTCCGCAAAACAGAGATCCAGCCAATCTAGCTTTGGGATAACAGTCAATCCACCCTGTCAATCCGGCTTCTGCACGTTCCGGAACATAAGATTCATCTTCAGCTGCAGCAGTCAGCAGATAAACCTCACGGAATTTATAATCCTGGGCATACATGGCATTCATACGGTCTATCAGGGTCTTCATCTGTCCGGACATTTCGTAATAATAAATAGGGGTTGCCCAAACAATGACATCAGCCTGCACGACTTTCTCCATGATGCTGTTTACATCATCTTCGATTATACACTTGCCTAATTTGGCACAGCAAAAACAGCCGCGGCAAAATGCAATTTTTTTACCTAACAGATCAATTTTTTCTACCTCGTGTCCGGCACTCTTTGCACCTTCAATAAAGGCATCTGCAAGTAGGTCGCTATTCGATCTGACACGAAGGCTGGTTGAAATGACTATGATACGTTTCATGTGTTTGTTATTAATAAACTAATGCAAAGATAGTGACTTTTAAGTTTCCTGTTATCATCTGAATTTTGGGTGTCATTACTTGCTTTATGGATTTGTGGTAAAGAATTGTATTAATTTATGCCAATCTTTAATAGTAGATTTGTATTTTTGACGTATATCTTTGAAAAATTCCATAATTGCTAGGAAGTATGCAGGACCTGTCACGTTCATATATTCTTTTAAACGGTGAACCTAAAACATTGCAGATTGAGTCAATCGCTAAGATAAATTCAAATCTGTTTGGTGTGCGTTTTAATAATAATAAGACTTATAGCTATAGTGCAGATAAAGTTTTGTGGTTAAATGATTATAAATGGTTTGACCCTTTAATGACAAAAGTGTATTTAGATGGCATTTTACAAAAAGGCATTGGGGATATTTGGTGTTTTGAGTATAAAGATAGATTGTTTTGGCGCATAAAGTATTGCAATGGATTCGTTGCGGATTTTACGAATGATCAAATTGATGTTGTCAGAAATAGTCTGGATGGTAAAACGGCTAAAGACACATTTGAATACATGAGAAGTGTGGCTACTATTAATCCTTTGGGTAAGGATAAGGATGAAAGCGGGATTTTGGCTCAAATTTATGAAAAGATTGATTTCGTGGATGATAAATCTGTTGCTGCATGTTATCTGAATCCCTCCGTGTATGAAGTAAAAAAAATGAAGCATGGCGATTTGATATATCCTTTTGGGTGCAATGCGAGTCAGAAACAAGCTGTGGCAGCAGCTTTTGAAAATCAAATCAGTGTGATACAAGGACCTCCCGGAACCGGTAAAACTCAAACAATACTGAATATCATTGCTAATATTGTTAGAGATGGTAAGACTGTGATGGTGGTGTCTAATAATAATTCAGCAACAATGAATGTGCTGGAAAAATTGCAAAAATATGGTCTTGATTTTATTGTAGCAGCATTAGGAAGTAAGGAAAATAAAGAGTTGTTTATCGAGAATCAACCGACAGTTCCAATGGAAATTGCTTCTTGGGCAATTGATGCGGAAGATGAGCAAAAGTTAAAGCAGGATTTGCGTGTTCTTCAGGATAGTCTCGATAGAGTTTATGCTTTACAAAATGAGCAGGCCGGATTACGACAGGAACAGCAAGAGGTTGAAATGGAGTGGAAGCATTTTTGTATGGATCATGATGTGAAAGATGATTTGCAGGTGCAGAAAAGAATTAATTCTTCGCTTATTATTGCTCAATGGCTACGTTATCAAGCAAGGAAGGAAAAAAAGGTTCTAAAATTTGGAGCGTTTTTGCGCAAAATTATTGAACGCATACGTCTGTGGTGGCTGAAACGAGAATTTGGATTGCATAGTAATTTTGACAAAGATAATTTGGAGTATCTGGTTAAGGAATTACAGATTCTTTATTATAAGAATCGACTGAGAGAAATAAGTGAAAGGTTGGAATCTATTGAGAATGATTTAGTGGCTTATGATGCAAAACTTTTGGCCGGTGAATTGGCAGAAAAGTCAATGACGTTGTTTAAATCTGGGCTGAACAGGGCATTTGGCAAGACCAAACGTAGAGTATTTTGTGATGCAAAAGAGCTGAGGAAGCGAAGTCGCGATTTTATGAAAGCTTATCCCATTGTACTTAGTACAACTTTTTCTGCACGTTCTTGTTTGATGTCTGAGAAGCTTTGTGATTATTTGATTGTAGATGAGTCTTCGCAGGTCTCCATAGAGACAGGAGTATTGGCTTTGTCATGTGCTAAAAATGCTGTTATTGTTGGCGATACGTTGCAATTAGCTAATGTGGTTACAGAAGATGATAAAAGAAAACTCAGTTCTGTGATGGAACAATATCATATAGCTGAAGGTTATGATTGTGCTAAGAATAGTTTTCTGAAATCAATCTGTGTGGTTATAAAAGATGTATGCCAGACAATGCTGCGAGAGCATTACCGTTGTCATCCACGTATCATTAATTTTTGCAATCAGAAGTTTTACGGTGGTAATTTGCTTATTATGACAAATGATGCAGATGAACAGGATGTGTTGAGCGCAATCAAAACGGTTAAAGGTAATCATGCTGCCGGACAGTGGAATCAACGTGAAATAGATGTGGTTAAAAATGAGGTGTTGCCTGGAATGACAGGTATTGACAGTATTGGTATTGTTACTCCATATAATAGGCAAGTGGATGCTTTTCGTAGGCAGCTTCCTGATATAGAGACTGCTACTATTCATAAATATCAGGGACGTGAAAAGGATGTCATTATTATGAGTGTGGTTGATAATCAAATAACTCCGTTTGCAGATGATCCCAATTTGTTAAATGTTGCAGTATCACGGGCAAAAAATAAATTTGTACTTGTGATGACAGGAAATGAACAGAAACAAAAAGGAAACCTGACAGACTTGGTGGAATATATTAATTATAATAACTATACAGTTACAGAAAGCAAGATAGCTTCTATATTTGATTATTTGTATTCTAATTATACAGATAAACTTATGGAGTTTATTAAAAGTAATACTCGAATATCAGAATATGCTTCAGAGAATTTGACATATGCATTGATAAATGAAGTGTTATCGTCTGATGCTGCTTTTTCTTGCTTAAAAGTATTGTGTCATATTCCCATAAGGCAGATTATAAAGGATATGTCGCTAATGAATGAAGAAGAGAAAGTATATGCTTCTCATTATAGTACACATGTTGATTTTCTGATAATCAATCGTGTGACCAAATTGCCTGTTCTTGCTGTAGAAACGGATGGTTATACTTACCATAATGATACTACGGAGCAGAGTAAGCGTGATGCAAAAAAAGATCATATTTTTGAAATATATAATATTCCTCTCTTACGGTTGTCTACAAAGGGTAGCGGTGAAAGAGAGCGAATTATTGAACTGCTGACACAGATTGCTTCATAGTGATAGTTGATTAAACAGATACACTAAAGTAGAAAATTTTCTTATTTTCAATTTTTTGCTTTAATTTTGTCCATTAGCTATGGATAGGGAAGAACAGATTAAACATATAGAGGAATTTCTTGACAGAGTGATTGTTCAGGAATTAGGTAAATTGCAGACTATCAATCTCGCATATATGCAGTTTGTACTGATGGGCCAGGCTATTGAGGTGTTGGGAAGTTTTTTGGATAATAAACCGATGAAAGCAAAAGGTCAGTCGTCAAAACGTTTTGCCCAGGGGGTGAATTGTCTGTTTGGAGGACGATATCGATTGTTGAATACCAATTTTGTACTTTACGATAAATTGCGTAATCAGATGACTCATACGTTTATACCGGGAGGGGATTTATTGTTGCTTGACCATAAAGATTCGGAAGGACGGTATAGACATTTGGAGTATTGCGACGGCAAACTGGTGTTGGTGGGTGAGGTTTTTTATGAGGATATTTGTGCAGCTTGCAAGCGTTTGTTGCGATTAATAAAGGAAGGCAAGGTTAAAGCTAAGAATATAGCATTTGAGAAGGATGATGAATAAGAAAATTGCATTGATTGGGGCTGGAAATGTGGCTAGCCATCTGGCTCCGGCTTTGTTGAAAGCAGGACTGAATTTGTGTCAGATATATAGCCGGACTCCGGAATCGGCTCGGGAGCTCGGGAAAAAAACAGGTATAACGTATACAACTGATATTGCTGCGATTTATCCGGATTGTGATATTTATATTTTTTGTGTAAAAGACGATGCCTTATTGAATCTGTTTAAGCGAATTAGAATCAATAAGGAGGCTTTAGTGCTACATACATCCGGAAGTTTGCCGATGAAAGTGTTCGAGCCTTTTATCCAACATTATGGGGTGTTGTATCCATTGCAGACATTTACTAAAAGAAGAGAGTTGGATTTTAGGGAAATACCATTGTGTATTGAGGCAAATGACGAGGAGGCTTTGGCTGTAGTGAAGAAATTGGCTGGCATGTTGTCTGCGAGAGTTGAAGAGATTTCTTCAGAAAAGCGTAAGGTGTTGCATATGGCTGCTGTGTTTGCCAATAATTTTGTGAATCACATGTATGGGATTGCAGGTCAGATTTTAGATAAGGAGGGGATTGATTTTGGTATGTTGCGTCCGCTGATTTTTGAGACTGCGCATAAGGTGATGGTGTTGTCGCCTGAGGCAGCTCAGACAGGTCCGGCAAGAAGAGGGGATGAAACGATTTTAGGAATGCATCGTAATCTCTTGAAAGATGACTATAAATTACTAAATTTGTACAATTTGATGTCAGATTCTATTCATGAATCAATGTTGAAGTCTATAGAACCTAAATGTGAGCCTGACGATAAGCCGCAAATGCTGTCGTTATGGTAAGTTTAACGATATTAAATCTTTTAATATGGGCTTTTTTAAAGACGATTTAAAGAAAGTAAGGGCGTTTATTTTTGATGTTGACGGAGTTTTGTCCAGACAGGCTCAAAGTCTGACTCCGGAAGGCGAGTTGATGAGAACCTCCTGTACAAAGGACGGATATGCCATTATGTATAGTATCCGTAAGGGATATATTGTGGCTGTCATCTCTGGCGGAGGTGCTCCCGGGGTTAGAGAACGCATGGAAAAGTTAGGACTGAAACCGGAAGATATCTATTTGAAAGTTCCCAATAAAATTGAAGCTCTGGAAGAAATTATGAAGCGATATTCTTTGACAGAGGACGAGATTATGTATATGGGTGACGATATCCCGGATTATAATGTGATGACACGTGTGGGATTGCCGGTATGTCCGCTGGATGCTTGTGAGGAAATCAAGGGGGTGGCAAGGTATATTTCAGATACGATAGGTGGCGAAGGTTGTGTAAGGGATGTAATGGCACAAGTGTTGAAAGCTAGAGGGGACTGGATGGATACCAAATGCTATGTGAAAAGTATGTAAACAGTTAATGAGCATTCATCATGGTTGAGCTTCTTCGATTGATAAGGGTCAGAACGCTTGCATTTGCAGTATTGACAATGTATGCTATGCGACTTTTGGTGATTCGGCCGGTTCTTGAATTAAATGGGTGCAAACTGCAAATGGACGATTTTGCCTTTGCTTTGTTGGTAATGGCAATTTGTTGTCTGATTTCGGCGGCATACGTTATCAACGATTATTTTGATATAAAATCCGACAGGATTTCAGGAGTGCGCAATATTGTTATCGGGAAGAGTATCAGTCGGCAATCTGCTATCATTTTGCATTCGGTTTTGAATGCTGTTGCGGTAGGAATCGGTGTTGTGCTTGGTTTTATTTTAGGGGAATGGCTGTTGGGGGTTGTATTCTTGGTTGTGTCCGGTTTATTATGGTTTTATTCCTTTGGATTCAAAAGATTCTTTTTGCTTGGCAATATTTTAGTGGGACTTTTAGCGGCGTTAATTCCAATCAGTGTTGTGGCCTATGAAGAACCATTACTATTGAAAATGAATACAATTATCTGTCAGGAAACGGGACTAAACGTTTTTATTTTGTGGCGGGTATGCGGTTTTGCATGGTTCATTTTTCTGAATACGCTGATGTATGAAATTAATAAGGATATCTTTTCGGTTGAAGGGGACAAGGATAACGGATTTAATACAATTCCTGTAAAAGCAGGGATTAAAGTGGCCCGTTGTATGATTACTTTATTGGCTGTTGTTGCGATTATTTCGTTGGGGATAGCCTTTCAATCAGAATGTAAAGGCTCTAATTTGTTTATACTTTATGGGGGTGTTGCCATCTTACTGCCTTATGTTATTTATATTTGGGCTGTAAACTTTAAATTGGGAAATCGGGCTTTGCAGTTGAATTTGATTCGGTATCTGGCTGTTGCTTGTGTCGGTGCCAGTATGTTTTTGTCTAATACCTTTTAATTTGATTTGTGTTTGATGAATGCAGTTAATCATTATAAATTAATTTTGGCATCCGGTTCGCCCCGGCGTCATCAGCTATTGAAAGATGCTGGTTTTTCTTTTGAAGTGCGTTTGAAATCGACAGAAGAAGTGTGGCCATCCGAATTGGAAATTGAAAAGGTTCCGGAATATTTAGCTTCTTTGAAAGCAGATGCATTTCATGGTGAATTGCAGCCGGATGAGTTGTTAATTACGGCAGACACAGTTGTGTGTCTTAGGGATAAGATCCTTGGAAAACCGAAGGATAGGGAAGAGGCTATTGGTATGCTTCAGGATTTATCAGGACGCAAGCATACGGTAATCACAGGTGTGTGTCTGACCACCCAAGGTTGTAGGAAATCTTTTTCGTCTTTGACATACGTTTATTTTAAAGAGCTGTCGAAAGAGGAAATAATTTATTATGTTGACAATTTCAGACCTTTAGACAAGGCTGGAGCCTATGGTATTCAAGAATGGATTGGCTATATTGGTATTCAACGTATTGAAGGATCTTTTTATAATGTAATGGGGCTTCCTATACAGCAGTTGTATGAAAAGCTGAAGAATTTTTAATACTAAATACAGTTTCATGAAAAAAAAATCAATCATTATCTTCATGGCCCTGCTTACAGCGTGGGTAGGTTGCCGGGCAGACGAAGGAATGTGGATTCCAATGCTGCTTAAAAAGTATAATATTGAAGATATGCAGAAGCAGGGCTTTAAGCTGACGGCTGAAGATATCTACAATATTAACCAAGCATCACTGAAGGATGCGGTAATCGGGTTAGGACAAGAAGGTCGTCCGTTTTCACATTTTTGTACAGGAGAATTAATCAGTAATGAGGGGTTGGTGGTGACAAATCATCATTGTGCTTTTGATATGATTCAGTCTCATAGTAGTTTGGAACATAATTATTTAAGAGATGGATTTTGGGCTAAAAATAAGCAGGAAGAATTGGCAAATCCGGGGGTGACTGCTTCTATTTTAGTAAGAATGGAAGATGTGACAGAGCAAATTAAATCTCAGTTGAAAGCAGGAATGACAGAAGCTGAGCAGAGTAAGAAGATTAAGGAAGTATGCAGTGAATTGGAGAAAAAGGCGGTAGAGGGAACAAATCTGCAGGCTAATATCAAACCATATTTCAACGGTAACCAATATTTTATGTCCGTATTCAAGATTTACAAAGATGTTCGTCTGGTTGGTGCTCCACCATCAGCAATCGGTAAATTTGGAGGAGATACAGATAACTGGATGTGGCCTCGTCATACAGGAGACTTTTCGGTGTTGCGTATTTATGCTGGCAAGGATAATGAACCGGCAGCTTATTCTCCCGATAATAAGCCTTATACTCCTGCATCGTTTTTTAAAATTTCAATGAAAGGTTTGAATGAAGGCGATTTTACAATGGTGTTTGGTTATCCTGGAACGACGAAGGAATATTTGACTTCCTATGCGATAGAACAGACTCAGGATGTTGAAAATCCACATAAGATTGCTATTCGCACTGCAAAGCTGAATATTATTAACGCTGCTATGGAGTCGGATGAATTATTACGAATCAAGTATGCAGCTAAAGCAGCCAGTGTCGCAAATGCTTGGAAAAAATGGCAAGGAGAGACTAAAGGTCTGAAACGTTTCAATACAGTTGAGACAAAACGTCAAGAAGAGGCTAAGTTCCGTCAGTGGGCTGCAGGTAAAAAAGAGTACAGCACTCTATTGGATACTTATAAAAGTTTGTATGATAAGCGAAAAGATTTGGTGTTAGCCGTTTCTTATTTGACTGAGGCCGGTAAACGTGGTGCTGAAATCGTTGGTTTAAGTGCTGCAGTGTATAATGTTGTAACAAAAAAAGATTTTGCAGAGAAAGAGAAGCATTATAAAGAAGTTTTGAAAGAATACGTAAAAGGATATTTTAAAGATTATGATGCAGCTACCGATCAGAAGATTCTTGCTGAAATGTTGCGTTTGTATAATAAAAATCTAACAGCAGAATGGATACCTGCAGAGGTGCAAGCTGCTGCTACCAAGAAAGGTGTAGAAGCTTATGCAACCAATGTTTTTGCAAAATCAATTTTTGCAAATGAGAGTCAACTGATGGCATTCATAGACAATTGTGATGCAGAGTCTTATAAGAAATTAGCAAAAGATCCGGCTTATCGTCTGTATAGCTCTATTGATCAATTGTATGTTGCAAAAATAGCTCCAGAATTGTCAGCGATAGAGAATCAGTTGAAAGGTATGGATAAAACATGGTTGGCAGCTCAGATGGAGATGCAGCCTGAAAAAGTGTTTTATGCTGATGCCAATTCAACATTGAGAGTTGCTTATGGTAAAGTACAGGGATATGCACCATGTGATGCTGTTTATTATAAGCATTATACTACTTTGAATGGTATTATGGAGAAGGATAATCCTAATATTTATGATTATAATGTACCAGAACGTTTACGGGAGATTTATCGTCAGCGTGATTTTGGACCTTATACGCAAGATGGAGAAGTTCCGGTTTGTTTTGTGGCTACCAACCATACTACTGGAGGTAATTCTGGGAGTCCGGTTTTGGATGCAGAGGGTCATTTAATTGGATTGAATTTTGATAGAGCATGGGATGGTGTGATGTCGGATATTCAATATAATACAGAAATTTGTCGTAATATTTCTGTAGACATTCGCTATGTACTTTTCATTATAGACAAACTGGCAGGTGCTCGCCATTTGATTGATGAAATGGTTATTGTGAAGTAAATTTTTCTAATGATAAAAAAAGCGTAATGATTGTCATTACGCTTTTTTTGTTTTATCTGATTCGTTGTTCAACGACATCCCAGTTTACAAGTTTCCAAAAGTTTTCAATGTATTTGGGACGGGCATTCTGAGTGTCCAAGTAGTAGGCATGTTCCCATACATCCATTGTCAAAAGCGGATATTTACCTTCTTGGATAGGAGTGCCAGCATTAGGTAGAGCTATTATTTCTAATTTTTCACCATCTTGTACGAGCCAAACCCAGCCGGAACCAAATAAGGTAGTGCCTGCTTGAGTAAACTTTTCTTTGAATGTTTCAAAATTTCCAAAGTTTTTATTGATAAGTTGAAGCATTTTTGTTTGTGGCAATTCTATGCTTGGAGCATGGAGTGCTTCAAAATAAAAATAGTGGTTGAACACTTGGGCTGCATTGTTGAATAGACCACCTGTTGCTTTTTGAATGATTTCATACAGAGGTAAGTCTTCAAATTCAGTACCGGCTTTTTGTTTGTTTGTGTTGTCGATATAGGCTACCAGGTGTTTACCATAGTGATATTGCAAGGTCTTCGCACTAATCAATGGTTCCAAAGCATCTTCTTTATAAGGAAGAGACACTAATACAAATTTTTTGTCTTTATCCCGTTTGTTGACCGCTTCGCATGAAAGCAGTCCGCAGTTGCAATTTGTTTTTTTCATAATTCTTGATTTTAGTATTCTAAATAAATATACGTAGGTTATCTTAAAAGGTTCTACTCAAATTCTGTGTATAACTTCTTTAGGGTAAAGATAACCTTTTATTTTGAATATTTTTTTTATTCCGTATATTATTTTATACCTAAGACAAATCCAAACTCCAGGCGTTGGGTTTGTTGGAAAATATCATTGATTTGTTTTTGTATGGCTTGTTTTGCCTTTTCTTCCATGCCTTCAGGTGCATGGCTGAAATCTACACCCATCGCTTTTATTATCATTGATACTATTGAATCGCTCATGATAGAATAAATTACTTGGATGTATACTTTTTCAAAATACATTGTCAACTGGTTGCTTTCTATATGGTATTTGAAACTAATAGGAGGAATTCCATTCATGGGAAAATTCATTCCGGATAGCATATTTCCTAAGTTTACCGTCAATTGTAAATAGTTTTCATCACACATGTATTGTGCAGGAATTTTGAAAGGTATCTGCTGTTTGTTTTGTATATCTAGCACTAGGTTCTGATGATCTTGAAAATTGATACCTTTAAAATAAGCTCCCATTTTTTCTTGGGCTATAGCTGTAAACATGCCTTTTAGTTGTTTGACACCTATTTTTATTTGCTTTTGCATCATTTGAAAAACGATTGTATCTGTGGCGTATTCAAATTCAAAATGCGGTTTTTGATAACTCCAATATGTACCGGCAAGTTTGTCTGTCGGTTCATCCTGATTGCTGCAAGATAGGTTAAGAAGGGTTACTATTGCTATAAATATTATACTGATAATCTGTTTCATATGATTATTATATTAAATTAAATATTAAATGTGATAGATGCTCCAAAACGTGCAGGAGCTCCTGATTGTCCCATATTATTGTACTGTGGAAGTTTGTTGCCAACAGGATTGTTTAGCATATATGAGAAAAAGGCTTTGTCAAGTATGTTTTTTCCCCATATTTTAAACTCCCAA
>CAJJNP010000100.1 GCA_905193145.1 uncultured Odoribacter sp.
TATCGTCCTGGTTACCCGCCCGAAGACGTCCGGTACGCGTGCCCTGTTCAAACAGGTGAAAGCGAACAATACACAAAAGAGATTTTTTATGAGCTACTTATAAAAAAAATATCTAACTTTGCAGTTCAGTTTTCAAAGGTCTGTACAAATCCCGTCCATTACCTTTAAGCAGACAGGATGCCTAAAAGACCTAAAACTTGTAACCTGTTAACTTGTAACGAATTTTATATGGCAACGAACAACAATGACAAACTGCAAGAACTTTCTGTCGAAGAAAAATTGCAGCACCTTTACGAACTACAGCGCATTGATACTGAAATAGACAAAATCAGAACGCTGCGAGGTGAGCTTCCATTGGAAGTTCAAGACTTGGAAGATGAAATCGCCGGTCTTGAGACTCGTTTGGAAAACCTAAAAAATGAAATCAGCGAAGCTGACAAAAACGTATCCGCAAAAAAACAGGAAATTGCAAAATCAGAAGAACTGATTAAAAAATACTCAGAACAGCTTGATAACGTACGTAACAACCGTGAGTACGATGCTTTAACAAAAGAAGTTGAATTCCAGAAACTGGAAATTGAATTGCAAAACAAACGCATCCGCGAATCTCAAAAGATTAAAGCAGAAAAAGAAGTTAATCTGGAAATTTCGAGTAAACAATACGAGGAGAAAAAAGCAGATCTAGAAGCAAAAAAAGCTGAATTAGATGACATTATAGCAGAAACACACAAAGACGAAGAAGAGCTGATAAAAAAATCAGAAGAATTATCTGCCAGCATAGAAGAACGTCTTTTAACTGCATATCGTAAAATCCGCTCCAACGCACGTAATGGTTTAGCTGTTGTTACAGTAGACCGCGATGCTTGTGGAGGTTGTTTTAACAAAATTCCGCCTCAGCGCCAATTAGACATCCGTTCTCGCAAAAAAATCATTGTTTGCGAATACTGCGGTCGTATCCTTATTGACAAATACATTTGCGACTATGATGGTAGTATGCAGAAAGCAGACCTTGAACTGGCAATAGAGGCACAGAAAAAGAAGAGTAGAAGAATCAAAAGATCTGAAGATTAAAAAGAAAGCTGCTACGGCAGCTTTTTTAGAATGTATCAATATATAAAAAGTATGATTGCTGCAAATTACAATCCCAAAGAAAGCGAAGAGAAATGGTATAAATACTGGATGGACCATCATTTGTTCCATTCAGAAGTGGATAACAGCAGAGAACCTTACTGCATTGTCATTCCACCTCCCAACGTCACCGGAGTGCTCCACATGGGACACATGCTCAACAACACAATACAGGATGCCTTAGTACGTCGTGCCCGTCTGCAGGGAAAAAATGCCTGCTGGGTACCAGGGACAGACCATGCCTCCATCGCAACGGAAGCCAAAGTTGTAGCAAAACTCCAAAGTGAGGGCATAAAAAAAACAGACCTTTCACGCGAAGATTTTTTAAAACATGCGTGGGATTGGACACATACACATGGAGGCATTATCCTTAAACAATTAAAACGCCTTGGCGCCTCCTGCGACTGGGAGCGTACGGCCTTCACGATGGATGAAAAGCGTAGTGAAAGCGTGCTCAAAGTATTTGTTGACTTATTCAACAAAGGTCTCATCTATCGTGGCGTACGCATGGTTAATTGGGATCCACAAGCCTTGACTGCACTTTCTGACGAGGAAGTCGTTTATAAAGAAGAACACAGTAAACTATATTATCTCCGCTATCGCATAGAAGGTGAAGATGGTTATGCCATTGTTGCTACTACACGCCCAGAAACAATCATGGGAGATACAGCCATGTGTATCAACCCCAAAGACCCCAAGAATCAACATCTGCGTGGCAAAAAAGTTATTGTGCCTTTAGTAAACCGCGTCATTCCCGTCATTGAAGACGAATATGTAGACATAGAATTTGGTACCGGTTGCTTAAAAGTGACACCGGCGCACGATGTCAACGACTATATGTTAGGAGAGAAATACAATTTACCCTCCATCGACATATTCAACGATAACGGCACCATCAGTGAAGCGGCAAAATTATACGTAGGCATGGATCGTTTTGACGTACGTAAGCAGATTGAGCAGGATCTACAAGCTGCCGGTCTGTTAGAGAAAGTTGAACCCTATACTAACAATGTAGGTTTTTCCGAGCGTACAAACGTGCCTATTGAGCCTAAACTATCGATGCAATGGTTCCTTAAAATGGAGCATTTGGCAAAAATTGCCTTGACACCGGTAATGGAAGATGACATTCGTTTCTTCCCATCAAAATTTAAAAATACATACCGCCATTGGATGGAGAACATCAAAGATTGGTGTATCAGCCGTCAATTATGGTGGGGACACCGAATTCCGGCTTGGTATCTTCCGGAAGGTGGATACGTTGTGGCCAACAATGAAACCGAAGCCTTACAGCTAGCTCGTGAAAAAAGCGGTAATAAAGACTTACAGTTAGCTGATTTACGTCAAGATGAAGATTGTCTTGATACTTGGTTCTCTTCTTGGTTATGGCCAATATCTCTGTTTGACGGAATCAACAATCCCGGAAACCCAGAAATAAACTACTATTACCCCACCAATGATTTAGTAACCGGTCCGGATATTATCTTCTTTTGGGTAGCCCGCATGATTATGGCCGGCTATGAATATCAAGGTAAAATGCCATTTAAAAATGTCTACTTCACAGGTATTGTACGCGACAAGCTAGGACGCAAAATGTCAAAATCATTAGGAAATTCACCCGACCCACTTGATTTGATTGACAAATATGGTGCTGACGGAGTACGTGTCGGAATGTTACTTTGTGCCCCTGCCGGAGGAGACCTCTTATTTGACGAAAGTCTTCCGGAACAAGGGCGTAACTTTACCACCAAAATGTGGAATGCCTTCAAGTTAGTTAAATCTTGGGAGATTGCAGACATTGAACAACCGGAACATTCACGCCTTGCCTTAGCTTGGTTCAACAATCTGCTAAATAAAGTAACAGAAACATTAAATACCCAATTCGATCAATATCGCATATCAGAAGCTCTAATGACCATTTACACAACCTTCCGTGATGAATTCTCATCTTGGCTGCTGGAAATGATCAAGCCAGCTTACGGCCAACCTATAGACCGTCAGAGCTATGAGCAGACTGTATGTATATTCGAGCAATTATTACAACTGCTTCACCCGTTCATGCCATTTATTACTGAAGATATTTGGCAAGCTCTTCGGACACGCAAAGATGGTGAAAGCATCATGATTTCAATCATGCCCCAACCTGCCGAATACGATGAGAACCTACTTTCTCGATTTGAAGCTGTAAAAAATGTCATTGTAGGAATCCGCAACATCCGGAAACAAGACAATGTACCTTTTAAAGATGCACTAGAACTGAAAGTAAAAGTTAGTGAGCGATATCCCGCAAGCTTTGCTAGCATCATCTGCAAAATGGGTAATATTTCAACTATCGAAACTGTAACAGAAGCAGTAAAAGGAGCCCGCAGTTTCATTGCCGATACCGTAGAATATTTCATTCCGGCATCTGGTCAGGTCGACACCGTAGAATTGCGCGCCAAATTAGAAGAAGATTTAAAATACACCCAAGGCTTTTTAGCTTCAGTCATGAAAAAACTCAGCAACGAAAAGTTTGTTAATGGGGCTCCAGCCCAAGTTGTTGCTAACGAACGCAAAAAGCAAGCCGATGCAGAAGCTAAGATTGCTGCAATCGAAGCACAATTGAAAGAGCTGTAAAACATTGAAGTGTAATAGTCAGTACTTATCCTGGCTATTACACTCTTTTAAATGTCTTCCATAGAAAACACTTTCCATCAATAGCTGACAGAAAAACATATCTAGCCATAGCATAATGAACCATACTCCCCTATTAGCAAAATATAGAACGTTTTTTCTTTATCATATACAAGTTTATGTTCAGCTAACATTCTTTCAACACTATCGTAGCAAAAGGGGATAATATCATAATGCTATCCACAAAACCATAAAGTAGCTCCTTAGCATTCCCGAATATTTTATTCATATGAATATACGTAGATTCGCAGTCAATCTATCGACCAAATTGACACCACCAAACTGCAAGCCAAATAGAAGAAAACTTAAAATACTCCTTTTGATAATAAAAGAATCCCGCTTAAAAGCGGGATTCTTCATCTTGAGAAATTTATTGAGCCAAAACCTTTTGCACACATTTTTCCAACTCTTCCCCTCTCAAGCCTTCACCTACAATTCGATTATTCTCATCCAATACAAACAACATTGGAACACCATGAATCTGGTAAACATCCGTGACTATGCTATTCCAACCTTTCAAATCAGACATATGCAACCAAGACAATCCATCAGCTTCAATAGCTTTACGCCAAGCATCAACTTTGACATCTAACGAAACACCTATAATCTCCAAACCTTTCGATTTATATTTTTCATAGACTTTCTTGACATTCGGATTTTCAGCTCTACACGGGCCACACCACGAAGCCCAAAAATCAATGATTTTCGCTTTAGCTTTCACTCCATAAATAGAAAGAGGTTTTCCATCTGGAGTCTGCATTTGCAAATCAGGTGCAATACCACCAACAATAAGCGCAGCTATCTTCTCTGCATAAGGTTTCACATAACATCCTGGAATTGTTGCTTTAGCCTTTTTTCCCAACAAATCATATTTCTTTGACAAATTCTTTTTCTCCATCAAACGATCCTTCCGCCATGCAAGCAAACTAGCACTCACAATATTATCATTTGCCTTCAAAAATTCATCTTCCGCTTCATCATAAAGGTCTTCATATTGCATTAATAAACCTTTTATCTGCAATATTCCAAAATAATCATCCTTACCATATGATTTCTCATATTCTTTACGTATGGAATCACGTTCATGCTGCAACATAAGCTCTTTTTTTCTAAATTCATTGCGAAGCTCCTGCATTTTACCTCCACCTAACACTTCATACGACCTAGGCTGCTTAACATCTGCTCTCACGTCATAATCTCCTTTCTCCAGAAAAACAGGAAAACGCAAACGTGTATTGACAGCACAAATCTCAGCCGCAGTAGGCTGCTTTACCTTCCCAGTAAAGCAAAACTTTCCATCTGCAGTAAGTGAATTTCCTAAGGTATCATATTTACCAGTAGCATCTTGTACAAGCAATAAAATACGCCCACCATGATTCTTTATCTCTCCATTGATTTTAAACTGACCGAATACCTGTAGTCCAATAAGTAGCAATCCTACTAATATCACTAAATTTTTCATATACTATTTTTAGTTTATTTTTTTCTCTCTTTATAAACAATATCTACAATTTTCCCCAACTTCTTAAACTCTTTTTTCTTAACCAAATCACCCATTAAATTTGGGACATCATACAAACGCATAATTCCACATTCATTCTCTGCAGCTCCCTGAGCATGTGTACCAACAACCAATTGGTAATTACGAGCTCGTTCCCAATCTTCATAAGCTTCCCAAGCAACAAAAGGATTAAATCTAAGCACCTTTATACTTTCTCCTGGAAAATCCAACACTTTTTTTGCAGGAGTATCAGGATGCCCCATATCAAATTGATAAACTGTTTGCCCATCGGAATAAAACAAATAAGGAAGAGAGTGATGACAAGCAAACATAGTTGCCTTATCTAAACCTGTTCCTGTTACCTTCCCATAATATTCTTGAACATTATACTCTTCATACTCACCTTCTTCCCACCAATTTTGTGGTTCTTCATAGTGCGCTCTCAATTTCATCCCACAAAAGAAAAATTCCTGTGTCATGGGATTTTTTAATATGGCATAAATTAATCCGGATTTTGTCGACTCCATGTGTACAAGATCGCATCCTGTTTTCACTGGAAATTTCTGTTCTCCTGAGAAAGTCATAACTGAAGGGTATGTAGAATTATTTCTAATCACCAAAAATTGCTGATGGGTTTCGTCATACAGCACTGCAGGAGCGCACCCATAGCCACCATTACTATAATTATCATCAAAACTTACACCAACAAAAGGTGCGGCTTTAAAATCAATTTTACCATCAATTTTATTAATCGGATATTCAAAAACACTACCAAAAACAGACTTATCAATACCATAAACATCTTGTTTGTCATCAACAACTACCCAACGGTCATTCACAGAAAACATTGACAAATTTGCAGCAACTAAATGAACCGCATCTGGAGTAATACCAAATCGCCACTTCAAACTATTATCTTCACCGGCCCGTAAATCTTCCGGATCCATCACGTAAGTATCTTTATCTGTCACTAACATAGGAAATACTTCTCTCACATCATAATTATATATCAAACGCTGCGGAAATCCAGGCTTAAATGATTCATTCTCCCAAATATTATGAGCTATTAAGTCTTCATCTTCACTTGAATTAAACACAATATCCATGCGAGACTCTCCATTTTCTTCACACAATACCATCCAACCTTCACTAGTCATGGATTTCACTCGCAAATAAAAAGGTGTCGCCCAACAAACGCCAGTTTCTTTATCAGTTACATTAAAAAAACATGAATAGTCTCCTGGTTTTAATGTCAACAATATATCAATACGGCGTTCTGTTGATAGTACTAAACTATCAGCCTTTTCTATATCTTCGAAATCTACACCTTTAGGTATTGCTTTCCATTCGTACTCATAATCAGCCTCATTAAAATCCTTTAAGGTCGATTCTATCACAGGGTCAAATGTAAGGTTATCAACGAAAGAAACTTTAGTATACAACTTCCCTTGCTCCAAACCTTCTGCAATTGCCAATTCATTTATTTCATGGTAGACATAATTACCCTTATCCTCTGCGCATGCCCCTAATAATAGCACACTCAACAATATTAATATGTATCTAAATTTCATAACATCAAACATTTAATCATTTAACCCTTAGAAGCTTCCCCCATTTCCATCGGTTTATCATCTTCATCTGTTTGAGGATTTTCCTGCAACCAGCGATGCATATATTTTCCTACAAATTTCAAATACCCTTCGGTCAATTTTGTACCCACAAAATCTTCCCGATTGATACCCATCACATCGCATATTAATGAAGATTTTTTCTGAGACCAAACTCCGAAATATTTTATACCATACAAATTCCACCAAGCCGGCATTGGGAAATTCTCATTCATTACAATCACACGTTGGTAATCGATATTCCGCATTTTAAAATTCACACTATCAATTTGGACAGTGGCTTCGCGAGTATAAATAAAACGCAGTTCGGGATTTTCAATCAATTTCACCACGAAACGCTTCGGATGTTTTACTAAATCCTCCGTACGCAATAACTTTATATCAATAAAAGCCTCAGCTTGATTAGCCGGAATCACATACTCAGTATCAAACGCTTCAAAATCCACCCCTTCAATTGCCGACAAGGTATCTGTATCCGAATATATTTCAATGCTAAATTTACGATCATAATTGGCTGTATTACCATAAAGACACACTTGTAATTGAATTGACTGGGTTTTTACATCCGAATTTTTCAATCCCCATGCCACCCTAAGCGTATCAGAAAATAATCCTCCATCTGCAAAATAAATTCCACTACCTCCTTCGTAGGTGTCAATCTCTTTTTCGCATGACACACAACCGACCAATATCAATAATAAAAACAATAAATTCTTCATAATAAATACATTTTAGTTATACTGACTTTCTGCATCAGGAATCGGAAGCACATAATTTGACAATTTCACAGACACCGTACCATACTGGTCTGTAGCAGATTGCATTTCTGTTTTTTTATTGCGTTTATACCAAAAGAACAACTGTCCTTCTCCATAAAACTCTTTTTTCCACTCCTTCTCCAAATAGTAATCAACATCCCGTTCACGAACATTCGCCAAATTACGATGATTTCTAAAGGTATTGAAATATCCAAGACGTGTCGGTCCGTCTGTTGAAGTCTCTGCAGCAATCATATACATTTCACTAATTCGAATCATCGGTATCATTTGATTGTACAGAGAATCTGTACCTTGGAATTTATTAAACACGCGATAAGTCGTGCCAGAAATCTCCACGGTTCCATTAAGAGAACTTGAATAGCGATAATCTGTTTTATCAGACTCAAATACATAGTCAACGACATCTCCACGCGGTGCCAACAAAGAATTAAGTTTCAAATTAGAACCATCAAACAACGAGGTATATAATGTATTTCTGTCCAAATTTTGCAAGGCAAACATAATTTCGGTAGAAAACACACAATCAGCACTTTTTGAATTATTCAATTTCATAGGAGTAATCCATGGGAATTTTTCCTCCTGTATTTTAATAACAGATTCTGCATAATAAAGTGCTCTCTCATTATTACCCATATACAAATAAGCACGAGCCAACAAACCTTGCACTGCATAATAATTTAATCGCAAATTTCTATCCTGCAAAAAGACATCTTTAGAGTTTCCCTTCACTCCAAACTCTATAATCGGATCATTTACCAACAATTGCTCTGCTTCCAATAAATCTGCTATAACCATATTCATAAAATCATTTGCAGCATAAGAAGGAGCTACATCAAACTGAAATTCTTTATAATAAGGAATTGAGATTGCCGTTGAATCTTCTGCATATACAGGACCAAACAAACGGAACAAATCAAAATGCAGTAATGCTCTCAATGCCAAAGCCTCACCTTTAACTAAATTATAATACTCTCCGACAAGTACGTCACGATGCTGCTCAACATTTTTCAGAATAAGATTAGTATTGGCTATCAATTTGTAAGCTGTACCCCAAATACTTGTTGATTTACCCCTGCCTGCAGAACCATTATATGAAAACTCCATCAACTCTTTATTACTCTTATTTTCATCTCCAACAGCATACCGCTGAGCTAAAATTTCTATAAATTCACAAGAAAGATTTTTTCCATACAAATCAGGATTATTTAATTCAATGTAAACTCCATTCAAAGCTTTTTTAAATCCCACCAAGTCAGAAAAATTATTCTCTTCTGAAATTCGATCGCTTGGTTTTATATCTAGCCAATTTGAACAGGAAAAATTAATTCCTACCAAAAGGCATACAAAAATTATTAAATACTTTTTCATACACAATCCAATTTAAAAATTAACAGAAATGGACATTGAAACACTCCTTGCAAATGGATAACTAATTCCTCGCTCATCTTTAATAGTTGAAAATCGGCAAATATCATTCATATAGGCACTTACCGTTAATCCAGAAAATCTAATACGCTCCATCCATCTTTGTGGAAACTCGTAAGCTAAACGCACAGATTCAATAGCAATATAGTTATTATCTTGTACGAATCGCGAAGATATTGGAGTTATATCTGTCTGAGAAATGCCCTTAAATTTAGCTTTGTCACCAGGTTTTTGCCAACGATCATACAATGCTCGTTTATCTTGATTCTGCGACAATCCGGTTGCTGAAATATTCTCTACTTTTTCATATAGCGTGTTATTGAATTTTTGTCCTCCCAAACTATAACGAATGTGCAAATTCAAAGAAAATCCTTTCCAATATAATGAATTACTCCAAACGCCTTCTACATCTGGATTCGTATTACCTACTACCACCTCATTATCATAATTATGCTGGAAGGTCGGCTTACCATCTTTTGTCAAGAATATCTCCTTACCGGTTGCCGGGTCAATACCTGCTGAACGTACAGCCCACAATGCCGTAGGACTTCCTCCATCATAATAACGAGTCAAATTCTTTGATATATTTTCTTTGTTATATTGATTTAATTTTCTACCAATCTTATCATAATACGTTTTAACATTTCTGAAAGAAAGGCTCATTGTCCAATTTATACGTTCTTGTGGGCGGTAAATGATTGCATAGCGAACTGTTCCATTGACACCTTTGTTCACCTGTTTACCGATATTGCTAAGACGTGATGACATTCCGACAGACGATGGAATTCCGATAGAAGCCAATAATGGATCAGTATTCTTATGGAAATAATCAAAATTAATATGGAAACGACTCCAGATACTTAAATCGAAACCTACGTTAATATCTCTTGTTTTCTGCCACTGCAAATCCGGATCTCCAAAAGTACTAACTAACAATCCTGTTCCGAAATTATTCTGCATCCAATTATTATACTGATAGGTTGTGATTGTATTATACGAACCAAAATTCTGGTTACCAGGATTACCAATAGATGTACGAACTTTCAACATATCGAATACATCTGTATTATCCTTAATAAAATCTTCATTATGAATATTCCAAGCTACCCCCACGGCCCATGTCGTAGTAAACTTTTTATTAGAGCCGAATACTGAAGTACCGTCCATTCTAACGTTCGCATCCAACAAATATTTATTCTTATAAGAATAACCTCCATTAAAATAAAAGTTCGCAGAACGATTTTTAGAGTCGCCATAGGAAGGTTTTCCATTATCAGGGTACTCATTAGAAAAACCAGGAGTCGTAAAATTCCCTTCCGGAAAACCAACAGCAGAGAATCCTTTGGAAATACTCTTTCTCTCACTGATTGATACTCCCAATACTGCATTAATCTGGTGTGCATCATTAAATATTTGCCCATAAGTCAAAGTCAAATCACCATCATAAGAAAACTCATCTTCTCTCATATCATTATAAGAACCTTTCTTCAACAATTCAACTTGGTCGAATTCCGTCGCGTCAGGAGAAGTGAATTTTTCAGAATCAGATGTTTGTTTGGAAACACCAAAACGACCTCTTACATACAAATAATCAAATGGACGATATTCCAAATTAAAGTTATTACGAACACCAAACATTTCACTTCTATCGTAACTATTCAATGCTGCATTCCACAATGGATTACCAACAATCTCTGAAGCATCTGTAGCACTATATTCATTATCCTTATATTCTAACCATTTTTCGACAGCACCATCAGCAGTCCTTTTAGGATAGTATGGATTTGCATGTGCATACTCTGAAAAAGGAACAACAGGATTATCATGCTTCGTAACATCCACACTTAGTTTATTCGAAAATGTCAACTTTCCGACACGATACAACAAGTCTAGATTTCCACTAAAAATATCACGAGTTGAAGATTTCATTACACCTTGGATTTTGTTATAGCTACCTCCAAATCCATAACGAAACTGCTCATTACCTCCTTCTACATAGAGATTATGACGCTGATTAAAACCTGTACGAATAGGCTCTGAAAGCCAATATGTATCCACACCTCTCAATACATTACCCAACAATTTATTATAGCGAACTTCTTTCAATTCTTGATTATCCGCAATATTCGATTTAAAATTTCCAGCCAAACGCTCAAATTCCAACTTTTCTGCAGCATTCATCAAATTATAATCAGTCAAATCTGCAAAAGATATCTCAAAACTACCATTATATGATAAACGCAATCTACCACCTTGAGGGACCTTAGTTTCAACAACAACCACGCCATTTGCAGCCTTAGCACCATAAATTGCTGTTGAAGCAGCATCCTTCAAAATAGTCACTGATGCAATTCTATCCATACTCAAATCCATGATAGTACGTAAAGTTGTTTCAAAACCATCCAAAATAAACAAAGGCTGGTTCGGGTCTTCTCCAAATTGCTCCTTTAATCCAACGATACTACTTTTACCTCGAATTTCCAAATCCGGTAATCGGTTAGGGTCAGAACCAAATTCATTACTTTCCAATACAGCAAAAGCAGGGTCCAACACCTTCAAACTCTGAAT
>CAJJNP010000101.1 GCA_905193145.1 uncultured Odoribacter sp.
AACGGATAAATGTAAGTATTATAAATGAATATCACCCCACATTTTTTAATGATAATATCAATAATATGATAAAGAAAATCTATCATACGACAAAAAAAACTGCGGAATCCCAAAGACTCCGCAGTTTTCACATCAACAACCAATTTTGTTATTTATTTTCAAATACAATGTGATCATCCTTTACATCCACCACAATATTATTGTCCTTTGTCACCTGCTCTGCCAATATCTGCCGCGACAAATCATTCAACAGATTCCGCTGGATTACCCTTTTCACCGGACGAGCACCGAATTGCGGGTCATACCCTTCTTGAGCTATCCATTCCACAGCACGGTCAGTGACTTCTATTGAGATACTGTTATTAGCCAACATTTTCTGCAATGATTTGATCTGCAAACGTACAATATCAACAATCTCACTCTTCCGTAAAGGCGTAAACATAATCACCTCATCAATACGGTTCAAAAATTCCGGTCGAATCGTCTGTTTCAACAATTCATACACTTCATTATTGGTCTTTTCCAGAACTTCTTCCCGATTATTATCATCCAAGTCTTTCAACTTATCCTGAATAATATGTGCACCGATATTGGAAGTCATAATGATAATGGTGTTCTTAAAATCCACCGTACGTCCTTTATTATCTGTCAAACGTCCGTCATCCAACACCTGCAACAAAATATTGAATACATCTGGATGAGCCTTCTCGATTTCATCGAGCAATATGACAGAATATGGTTTACGTCTTACGGCTTCCGTCAACTGTCCACCTTCATCATAACCGACGTATCCCGGAGGCGCTCCAATCAGACGAGACACAGAATGCTTCTCTTGATATTCAGACATATCAATACGTGTCATCAAAGACTCATCGTCAAACAAAAACTCAGCCAAAGCCTTTGCCAATTCAGTCTTACCGACACCCGTTGTTCCCAAAAAGATAAACGAACCTATCGGCCGACGGGCATCCTGCAGTCCGGCACGATTACGTCGTACGGCATCAGCCAATGCAGCAATTGCTACATCTTGTCCGACAACCCGTTTGTGCAACTCCTCTTCCAAATGCAACAATTTTGCACGCTCACTCTGCATCATACGATTGACCGGAATGCCTGTCCATTTGGAAACGACAGCTGCAATATCATCAGAAGTCACCTCCTCACGAATCAATGATTGACCATGCTTCATATCCGACAACCGGGCTTTTACCTCTTCAATCCGTTGTTCAGCCTCTTTGATTTTTCCATAGCGCAATTCCGCCACTTTACCATAATCACCTTCACGCTCCGCACGAGACGCTTCAAATCTGAATTGTTCAATAGCATCTTTATTCTTCTGAATCTCGTCAATCAACGAACGTTCAGACTCCCATTGTGCACGCAATTTGGTACGCTCATCATTCAAATCTGCCAGTTCTTTCTGGATTTCATCCAGCTTTTTACTGGTCCCCTCACGTTTTAAAGCCTCCTTTTCAATTTCAAGTTGCTGAATTTTTCGATCCAATTCATCAATTTCTTCCGGAACAGAATTCATCTCCAGACGCAACTTGGCTGCAGCCTCATCCACCAAGTCAATGGCCTTATCCGGCAAAAAACGATCAGATATATATCGATGAGACAATTCTACAGAAGCGATAATTGCATCATCGGTGATACGCACCTTATGGTGATTCTCATATTTCTCTTTCAAACCACGCATAATGCTGATAGCACTCATCACATCCGGCTCATCAATCATCACTTTTTGGAAACGGCGTTCCAATGCCTTATCCTGCTCAAAATACTTCTGATATTCATTCAGAGTCGTCGCACCAATAGCTCTTAAATCGCCACGGGCCAAAGCAGGTTTCAAAATATTGGCAGCATCCATAGCCCCTTCCGACTTACCGGCACCTACCAACGTATGGATTTCATCTATAAACAGAATAATTTCTCCTTCCGATGCCAAGACCTCATTAACCACAGCTTTCAGACGCTCCTCAAATTCACCTTTGTATTTGGCACCTGCAATCAAGGCTCCCATATCCAATGAAAATATCTGCTTGGATGCCAAATTAGACGGGACATCCCCATTCACAATCCGTTGAGCCAAACCTTCAGCGATAGCCGTCTTACCGACACCCGGTTCACCAATCAAAATCGGATTATTCTTGGTACGACGAGACAATATCTGCAACACTCGCCTGATTTCATCATCACGTCCGATAACAGGATCCAATTTCCCGTTTCTGGCGCGCTCATTCAAATTGATTGCATATCTACCCAAAGCATCATAACTCTCCTCTGCAGACTGGGAATTCACTTTAGAACCTTTTCGCAATTCGGCAATAGCCTCCTTGGTCTCCTTCTCTGTCAACCCGCTATCCTTCAACAATTGTGCAACCTGGTCCCGATTATCAAGCAACCCCAATAAAATATGTTCCAAAGATACATACTGGTCGCCCATTTCATTCGCCAGTCTTGTTGCTTTTTCCAATGCTTTATTACTGTCTCCGGAAAGATAAGCTTCTCCGCCTGACACTTTAGGATAAGAATCTACAATCCTGTCCAATGCAGCCATCAGGTTTCTGCTGTTAACCCCCAATTTATTAAAAATAAACTGAGTGACGTTCTCACCTACATTGAGAACACCCTTCAACAAATGACCGGTCTCTATAGCCTGTTGTCCTTTGCTTTGTGCAAGTTGCACTGCATGCTGCAATGCTTCCTGCGATTTGATAGTATAATTATTTGTATTCATAAACTTAGTAATTTATTGTACTGATGAAAATACAAAACATATACCGATTCAAAAGTCAAAAGGTTTCAAAGCAATTATAGCAGATTTTCTGACATCTTGTCATTGCAATTGCATTTACAAGTGACAAAATGCCAGTGCTTTATCTTGTAAAACGCCATATTTATTTTTCATCCGGATGCTCCGTCTTCTTACCCCACAACCACCTAGGCACTATAATAAACAATGCAAGGATAGCTACAATTTGTAATATATGTTCCATTACTATACCCTATTCATAAAATCAATGCTATGGCAAGCCACAATACCTGCCGTTTCCGTTCTCAGACGGCTACATCCAAGAGTAATGGCCCGGAAACCGTTTTTTTCTGCAAATGCCACTTCCTCTTCAGAGAAATCGCCCTCCGGCCCTATCAAAATCACCACATCATCTCCCGGCTGATAAGCCTCATCCAGACGCAGCTTTTCCCCGGCATGACAATGAGCTATAAACTTATGCTTCTCTGTACAAGCCGCTACAAAATCCTTAAAGCCTGTCATCGTATGAAACTCCGGAAGATATGCTTTAAGCGACTGCTTCATCGCGGCCACCAACACCTTTTCCAGCCGTTCGTCCTTTACCACCTTGCGCTCAGAATGCTCCGAATTCAACATTGTAATAGCGTCTATCCCCATCTCCGTACATTTCTCCAACATCCACTCCGTCCTATCAATATTTTTTGTCGGCGCCACAGCTAAATGCAACCGGAAAGGACGCTTGCCATATTCTTCCTTTTTCTCCAAAATCCTCACGCCACATCCTTTAGCCTCTGCCCGATCGATTTCTCCCTCATACCAATTTCCCCGTCCGTCCACCAACACTACCGGCTCTCCGGCTTCCATCCGTAATACCCGTACGCAATGCTTTGATTCTTCGGGACTCAATACATAATAATCCCCTGAAATATCCGGTGTATAAAATAAGTTCATCTCATTAAAATTTACCTTACAAAACTAACTTTTTTCCGGCAAAATAAAAAAGGATGGGCTCACATGATATGGATCCCATCCTCCTATATTACAATTTATATAATCCTACTCGTCATCATCAGCCTCATGATAATCCTTCAGCAACTCTTCCTGAACATCTGAAGGCACTTTTTCATATCCGGCAAAACTCATGGTAAAGGTTGCACGTCCACCTGTAATAGAGCTTAAAGCAGTCGAATAACGCTGCATCTCCTTCAACGGCACTTTAGCCATCAATTTCTGGAAACCGCTATCAGCCTCCATGCCCATAATCATCGCACGACGAGTCTGTAAATCTCCCATTACATCTCCCATATCCTCATCCGGCACCAAAACCTCAACATCGTAAATCGGCTCCAAAATCTTCGGATTGGCTTTTTTAAATGCCTCACTGAATGCATGGCGTCCTGCCAAACGGAAAGAAATTTCATTTGAATCTACCGGATGCATCTTACCGTCGTAAATACATACACGGATATCACGGGCATACGAACCTGTCAACGGTCCTTCCTCCATCTTCTCCATAATACCCTTCAAGATTGCAGGCATAAAACGAGCTTCAATCACACCGCCGACAATACAGTTATAAAACACCAGCTTACCGCCCCATGGCAAATCATACTCTTCCTTGCCCTTGATTGACATCTTGCTGTCCACTCCACCAATTTTATAAGATACAGGTTCCGGCATACCCTCTTCGTAAGGCTCGATTACCATGTGAACCTCTCCAAACTGACCGGCACCACCCGATTGTTTCTTGTGACGGTAATCCGCCTGTGCATATTTGGTAATGGTTTCACGATACGGAATTTTCGGAGCATAAAATTCAATATTAATCTTGTCATTATGCTCGATACGCCATTTCATCGTATTCAAATGGAATTCTCCCTGACCGGACAGAATCATCTGTTTCAATTCTTTAGAATACTCAACCAACAACGACGGATCCTCTTCATGCATACGATAAAGCACCTCTGCCATCTTCTCTTCGTCAGCCTTATTCACGGCACGGACTGCTGTACGGAAACGTGAGTTCGGATAAACAATCGCCGGGAATACATAATCACAATCCTTACTGTTCAATGTATCACCATTCTTCGTACCTTTCAATTTCACCGTTGCACCGATATCACCGGCACGCAATTCAGACACTTTGGTACGGTTCTTACCTGCCACAGCATACAGCTGGGCAATACGCTCCTTCGTACCTGTCGTCATATTAATCAGGTCGTCCCCTTCTTTCACAACACCGGACACCACTTTGAAATAATTGATATCACCCAAATGCTGTTCAATTGTTGTATTGAAAACAACAGCAGATGTCGGTCCGTTCACATCGTATGGCACCAGTTTGCCGTCCTTCGTCTCCATACCCGGCATCGCAGCAGCATTCGGAGCCACATTCACCAAGAACTCCATAAAACGGCGCACACACATATCTTTCTCTGCCGATACACAGAACACCGGGAACATATCCCTTGCAATCAATCCCTTACGGATACCGGCGCGCATTTCATCCTCCGTCAGACTTCCTTTCTCAAAATAAAGCTCCATCAGACCCTCGTCATTCTCTGCTGCAGCTTCAACCAACGCATTATGCAACTCATTGGCTTTTTCCTTCTCCTCTTCCGGAATTGGCAATACATCCGGCTTTCCACCTTCCGGCTTCCACTGATACATCTCCATCTTCAAAACATCCACCACCCTATTAAAGCCGGTTCCCTGATTCACCGGATACTGCACCAACACAACCTTTTTGCCAAACGATGCCTGAGCATGTTCAACGGTCTGTTCGAAATTTGATTTTTCATGATCCAACTGATTGACAATAAAAATCATCGGCTTATGCATTCGCTGCAAATGCCGGCTGATAATCTCGGTACCAACCTCTACACCCCGCACGGCATTAACCACCATGACAGCAGTGTCCGCAACATTCAGCGCAGAAATAACGCCTCCGACAAAATCGTCAGCTCCCGGAGTATCTATAAAATTCAACTTCTGTTCCTTCCATTCAGCATACAAAACAGCCGGGAATACAGAAGACCCATATTCTTGCTCCACGGGGCGATAATCGGAAGAAGTGTTCTTCGCACTCACGCTACCTCTGCGCGAAATGACCCCGCCCTCGTACATCATCGCTTCAGCCAGCGTGGTCTTACCGGACCCGGCGCTGCCCACAAGAGCGATATTCTTGATTTCATTCGGATTATAGGTTTTCATACTATATAGGTTTTAGGTTTATATTTGTAGTATCATTTCAAACGTTTGAAATGACGCTGTAATATAGAATTAAAATCTCAAAAAAGCAAGACACAAATCAAATTATGCCATTAAAAAGTTTGGCGCGCTTTTTGCAACACACTACAACATAACTCAAAATAATAACAAAAATGGGATACACAACTATGTCAGGAGGAAACATGTGGATTTGGATTATATTCATAGGATTTACCCTCATCAGCTGGCTTGTCAGCAACCAATTAAAAAGTCGTTTTAAAAAATACTCTCAAATTCCGACAGCCAACGGCATGACCGGCAGAGATGTTGCAGAAAAGATACTCCGCGACAACGGAATCACGGGAGTAAAAATCGGCTCGGTACAAGGTATGCTTACCGACCACTATAATCCGGTAAACAAAACCATCAATCTGAGTCATGATGTATATTATGGCAACAGCATTGCAGCTGCTGCCGTTGCCGCTCATGAAACAGGGCACGCCCTACAACATGCCACGGGCTATAGTATGTTGCAGCTACGTTCATCCTTGGTTCCCGCCGTTGAATTTGCCTCACATTGGGTGCAATGGATTTTATTGGCAGGAATTTTATTGCTCCATGCATTTCCTGGCTTGCTATTGATGGGTATCGGTCTATTTGCCATTATGACCTTATTCAGTTTTATCACCCTCCCTGTTGAAATCAATGCCAGCCACCGCGCTTTGGCATGGCTTCGCAATTCCGGCGTGACCAACTACCAAACCCAAGAATATGCCTTTGACGCGCTTAAATGGGCTGCCTATACTTATGTTGTCGCCGCTCTTTCATCACTGGCAACCTTATTATATTATGTAATGATATTCTTAAACCGTCGCGAATAATACAGAATATACTTTTTCAATAAAAGAGCAGTGCCCAATAGCACTGCTCTTTTCTATTATAAAGATTAGTGAATGAATCACTCTACATGAACCGTAAATATATCCGTATGCATTTGCGAATACCCGATATTATACACTTCTATAGAAAATATATATCTCCCGGCAGACAAATTATGATGGAACGGGACATATATAACTCCGGCTCCGTCTATAGAACTGATCTCCTTCATCAAGTCAGCATCCTTTGTATCCGGACTTTTCACATCAATTATCCGATACTTTATCGGAGCTGTTCCTATAACACCTTGTATCTTTGTTGAAACCCACGGAGATTCATATTTTATTCTTACCGCATCCAACATAGGGTCCGGATTGATGCGCACAACCATAGAATCTGGAGCATATTGGGCATTGTCCGCCTCCAAATAACCGACAGTTACATCATGGCAACTCCCCAATCCCAAAATTGCAAGCAACATTATAATGATTATCTGTTTCATTTTCAATTTCAATTATAAATTAATACTAAAGCCATCCGAAATTATAACTATAATGCAAGGAATGTACAACTCCTGTTGTTGTCTGAATATCAATAGAAGCCAAAGGTATATTTTTCTGATAATCCAAAGACTCCAGATACAAAGAGCGAGGTCCTGCACCTTCTACCCCATAATAAGGTTCTTGCACGGCATATAACCACATTTTATTGCCGCCCAAACCGGTCAGCTCGATTCCACCTTCTCGTCCACTTCCTACTGTCGCATTATTCGAACCAAGAGGAACCTCCATACGCAATAATGGCTTAGCCACTACATGTCTCAATATCATTTCCCGGCATACGTCCTCCGGAATATCTGCAACACGCTTGTATCCCCAATCATACATCCACTTACGAATCGTATGGTTGGTTGGTCCGAAAAACATAATTTTATCATATTCACCTTCTCCCTTAAACAAATCTGCCAATCCGGCTCTGTCTATCATCAAACGGGTTGTATCCCAATTATACGAATCCGTTTTAAAATAATCATACATTGTGCAATCATGCACTCCGTTACTCAAGCCTGAATCGATGTAATTATAATCTGTATTACAAGACACAAGCGCCATCATAAATACAACCAAAGACAATATTAATGCTTTCATAATTCTATAATTTATTCAACCAATATACATTTTGTAACATCAACGGATTCAAGTAAAAGGCTCCCTGAGGAACCGGCAGATAAAGAGCTCCGTTATTAATATCTATATCTGAAAGCCCTTCACGATAGAACTCTGGTAATTCTGTTTTTACATAACCATTTCTCATCACATCCCAAAAACGATGATCCTCAAATAACAGTTCTTTTTCCCGTTCTCTAAAAATTGCCATCTTTAAATCGGCTTCCGGAGCATCTTCAAACAATACAGCATTGGCTCTCTTACGGATTCTGTCCAAATCATCAATTGCGCCGGCTTCATTCCCTAAATGGTAGCGTGCTTCTGCTCGCAATAAAATCAAGTCTGCTAATCTCCAATAAACTTTATTTACATCAAAATTAATAAAAGAAGCATTCCCCACACCATCCGTCGTATAATAGCAAGACCTATATTTATATACATATGCATAATTTCCATATTTAGCTACACTATCCGGATGAGAATAGTCATCAAGTTTATAGAAATACTCCTGACGTCTTTCGTCATTTCCCGGATACATCGCTTTAATTCTGCCATTTGAGATTTGCCATTGATTCCAATCCATATCACCCGGCAAAGCGCGAGGTACAAGCGGGAATCCCACAAACAAATATGCAGAATTATAAGCAAGATTTTCAATCGTTTTATCATCAACATTCAACTCCAATTCAAAGATACTCTCTTTTCCTCCTCGCTTATTCAATGTTCCAGCCACCAAATCTTTAATTGTAGCCTCCAATTCATAATAACCGCATTCATCTGTATCAATAATTTTAGAAGCCCATTCTTCCACTTTTCCCCAATACTCCATGCTTTTATCTGCTGTAATACCTTTATCCATTACAGCACGCCAAGCATAAATATTAGCAATCAATGCAGCGCATGTCCCCTTACTTCCATATTGTTTGGAAGTAATAGTTCTTCCCACTCGATCTTTCAGTTCTTCATGCTTCGGTAACAATTTATATGCAGCCATAGCATTAGCTAAAGCCGTATCCAGAACTTCCTCTGCCGGACGCTTTGCCAACTGAGGAGCATCCTCTGTACTTCCGGTTATCACAGCATCTCCCCAACGACGTCCCAATTCAAAATAAGCCATAGCCTTGATAAATTTCGCTTGTCCAAAATAAAAATCCATCCTATCTTGAGAGCAAACCGGTTTTTTCACATTATCAAACAGCAGGTTACATTGATAAATCACTGCATAAAAATCTTGCCATTCACATATACTTTCCCAACGGTGAGAGCGTATCGAACCCGGCACATAATATGGTTCCTTCTCAGTAATGACGCCAACATATTCTTGAGCATAAAATACTTTCAGAGCATCAGCCAGCCAGGCATGCATTCCTACCATCAGAGACTCCAAATCTTGCTCAGTCTCAAAATAATTCGTAAACGTAACCGCATTCTTTGGAGAAACATCCAAAGCACTGTCACAAGCTTGAAACAATAGCATGATGCTGACAATACAGCCTATAATAAATCTTTTCATAATCTTTAAAAATTAACAGTTAATCCCAATGACATTTTACGTGCAATCGGATAAGATGAAAAATTATCTCTACCATCATATATGCTGACGACCTCTGGGTCTGTTCCTGAATAATTTGTCAACGTAAACAAATTTTCTCCGGTAAAGAATACTCTGACTCCTGACAAATGAATCTTTTTCAACCAAGCTTTAGGCACGTTATACCCAATCGTCAATTGTTTCAATTTGATATAATTTACTTTCTCCAAATTAGAAGCAAACGCTCCTGAAAATTGTTGACAGGAAGCATGATACACTGCAGGTCGCTCATAATCGGTCATATCGCCCTCTTTTTCCCAGAAAGTAACTTTTGACAAATTTTCATAAAGAGGCAACCCCTGCTCTCCACCCAAAGACGTATGATTATATGTTTTATATATTTTTCTTCCTAAAGAATAAGCAAAAAGGATATTCACATCAAACCCTTTCCATTTCACTTCGTTCACCCAACCGCCATAAGCCAAAGGCAATGCACTTCCTTTATATACTAAGTCCTGAGCATCAATTGTTCCATCCTTATTGATATCTTCTATACGGCGCATACCTGTATTATAAAGAGAAGTCATATTGCTGCCACCATTTAACAGCTTCTTGAATCCATCCATATCATAGTGGTAAGGAACCTCTTCTTTATTATCATAAAAGCCTTCATCCTGGAATACCCAAATACCATTCAATGAACGACCGATTACATAATTATCAACATCCTTACCTGTATGACTCTTACGGAAAAGATTCCAATTTCGAGATATATTGAATTTCATTCTCCAAGAAACTGCACTTTCTCTAAAAATGTCTACCTCAGCCTCCAATTCCAAACCTTCATTAGACACCTTCATCGCATTTTGCCATTGCATCGTATGGAAATTATAATCTCCCGGCAAATCTACGTGGTAAAGCAAACCTTTGGTCAACTTATAATAATAATCCAATTTCAACTTTAACCGATAATTAAACATATCCAAATCCAAACCGATATCATACTGGTCACTCTCCTCCCACGTCAGATTTCTATTAATCATACCACCTTCTGGATTAGCCTGCATCGCTTGACTTCCAAGAAACAAAGCCCCAGGAACCATCAAACCATGCGCCAAATAAGGCTCACTGAACTCTTTTCCTGAACGTCCCCAAGAAACTCGTATTTTCCCCAAATCCAACCAAGAAGCCCAATCAAAAAAACTTTCTTCAGAGAAAGACCAACCCACAGCAACAGAAGGGAATGTACACCAGCGCACATTCGTACCAAAGGAAGAGCAACCATCTCTACGGCAAGTAGCCTCAATCAGATAACGGTATCTATAGTTATAAGCAAGACGTCCGAAATAGCTTACCATAATTTTTTCTGTAAAATTCGTAGAAGCATTTTTCAAATAAATTGGTTCTCCGTTAATATATTTTACATGCAAATCAGGATCAACAATATATTCTATCTTATCACTGGCCCCACCTTTACCCACACTTTGATTATAATTATATCTGTCCGCCTGATAAGACAATCCCAACAAAACATCAAAATTATGGGCTTCTTTCAATGAAAGCTTATAAGATAACAAGTTTTCATTCAATACTCGCAAATTTCTATCCACCTCTCCTATTGACTCATTCAACCCATGAGTAGCATCCAATGTACTCGGCCGAAATGAGTTACGCATACCTTGATTAAAGTCTATAGACCCCATTGTAGACAACTTCAAATTTTTGATAATTTCATATTGAAGCATCAAACTGGCACGCAAACGGTAGCTTTCATTCTTTTCCACAGCAGAATTCAACTCTTCCAACAACTCGTCAGCATCCAATCCTCCGGCAGGCAACAAACTGGACATTGTTTTAGGATCGACAGTCAATTTTTCAATTTTTGAACCTGTCATTCCCCCTGACGTACCGGCACCGCGACTTCTATCTGTATAAGCCAGATACATTCGACTGTCCACTTTTAACTTAGGCGCAGGCATTGCGCTCAAATTAGCCAATAAGTTAACACGAGAGAAATCACTTCCATACATAATTCCCTCCTCCTTATAATACCCGGTCCCTATCAAATAATTTATATCCCAAACCCAACCGCTTGCTGGAGAATTGACATAAATCATTTTTCCGCCGCGGAAAGAAAAAAGGAA
>CAJJNP010000102.1 GCA_905193145.1 uncultured Odoribacter sp.
CGAAATTTTAAATATGTCAATGTTATTTTTTAACTTTGTCAAACAGTAGTCTGAAAGACAATATTTATGAGGTATCTTTTTTATGGCATCGCGTTTCTTTTCTGTTTGTCTGCCTGTAATACGCAAGTAAAACAAGCAAACAAACGGGGTTTGGAGTATATGAAACAGCAACGGTATGAAAAAGCCATCACTGAATTCAATAATATTCTGGAAGCAGATCCGTTGTGGTTTCCAGCCTATTACAACCGGGCTATTTCGTATGCCAATTCCGGCCGCAATAAAGAGGCTTTGCGGGATTTAAATTATGTATTGGCCAATTATCCGGACAATGCAGATGCCTATTTTAATCGAGGGATTGTATACGAGAATCTAGGTTCTTTCCCCAATGCTATCAAGGACTATACGGAAACGCTTCAATTAAGACCGGATTTTATACTGGCATACCACTACCGGGGAATTGCACGTTTTCGTATGCTCGACTTGGACGGCGCTCTGGAGGATTACAATCAAGCTCTGGAATTAGGGAAAAATGTCCTGATGGATGCAGCTACGGCAAAAGAATACGGACTCAATTCCAGCGCACTGTACTTCAACCGCGGTGCCGTATTGCAGAAAAAAGGCAACCTGCAGGGAGCTATCCAAGATTATACACAAGCCATCAATATCGACCCGGCAAGTGCACAAAGTTACTTCAACCGGGCCATTGCCCGCCTCTCCCTCTCTGTGCTGGAAGAGGCGAAAGCCGACTTGGAAATCGCCTCACGGCTGGGATTTACGCAAGCTAATGATGTGCTCCAAAAGTATTTTGACAATCATTGAACCGCTATTGCTGTGAAAACTCTTTGATTCGCTGTTCATCCGACTTGCGACATATCAACAAGACTCCATTTTCTTCGGCGATGATATAGTTTTCGAGTCCTTGCAATACCATCCTCCGCCCGGCCGGGACATGAACGATACATCCGCTACTTTCAATCATCTTCACTTCGTTGCCAACTACGGCATTTTGCGCAGCATCTTTTGCAACATGCTCGTAAAGCGAACCCCACGTACCTAAATCCGACCAACCGAAAGAAGCCGGAAATATATATATATTCCGAGCGTGTTCCATGATGGCATAATCGATGGAGATGCTTTTACATTCCGGGAAATAGCGGTCGATTGCCTCCTGCTCTCCTATTGTAAAAAATAGATTTTCCAAACGGTCGAACAAGGCTGCCATTTCCGGCAAATAAGTACGAAAAGCCTTTTCCACGGTATGCACATTCCAAAGGAAAATACCGGCATTCCACAAATAATCACCGGAGTGCAGATAGGATTGTGCTGTCGCCAAATCCGGTTTTTCCTTAAATGCCTCCACTTCATGAATTTCTTCCTGATAAACAGTTGTATTGGCTTTCATCTGGATATATCCATAGCCGGTTTCCGGGCGTGTCGGCATCATACCTAAGGTCAAGATTCTCTCTTTGTCGGCCACAAATTTCAAACCTTTATCCACTACACGCCGAAACTCTGCAACATCCAATACGATATGGTCAGATGGAGAAACTACCAAACAAGCATCCGGATCCTGCTTTTTGATTTTCCAGGTGACATAGGCAATACATGGAGCCGTATTACGCATGCAAGGCTCCAATAAGATGTTGGAATCTGGAATCTCCGGCAATTGCTGCTTTACCAACTCACGATAACGCACCGAAGTCACCACCCATATATTCCCGATGGGACAAATATCAGCGAAACGCTCAACTGTCAGTTGCAACAATGTTTTACCCGTTCCTAAAACATCCATAAATTGCTTAGGGCATTCGGGTGTACTCATCGGCCAAAAACGGCTTCCGACACCACCAGCCATAATAACCAAATGATTCATAAGCGCCGTGTTAATTAATCACCACAAGAAAAATTCTCCGGAAATTTCGGATTTGCATCCCGATAGGTTTCCATTATATACTTCAAATCCGCCTCTATATCATCAGTAGGATGGAAAAGAGGACCGACTTCACAATACTTACCTTTATAATCTATTCGCCCTAAATATACAGGCACTCCTGCAGTCTGAGCAATGACAAGAAATCCTTTTTTCCATTTCTTACGTTTTTTACGACTACCTTCCGGTGTAATGCAAAGATACATAGAATCACGTCGTTTGAATTCGCTCACCATCTGCTCCACCAACTGGCTGTCCTTATTGCCTCTGTCGACAGGAATCACCCTCAAAGCCCGCAAGATAGCCCCCAACGGAAAAAAGAAAAATTCTTTTTTCATCAAAATAAACGAGGGAATCCCCTGACTCAAAAATGACAGTTCTCCCCACACAAAATCCCAGTTCGATGTGTGCGGTACAGATATAATAACGGCTTTTTTCTCCTTTGGCAACTCTCCTTTATACTTCCATCCCCCCAGCCACATAATAAATCGTGCAATATATTTCATAGTCCCCCTATTTACGTATCAATAAATCTGCAACAAAAATAAGATTTTTTTCTCAATAACCTTTTGTATCTTCAAAATATATAGTACTTTTGCACCACAAATTTTCCTTAGGGGTATAATAAGTGGTCGAAGACCCACCTCGTGGTATTAACACTAAAAACATTATCAAATGTACGCTATTGTAGAAATTGCAGGACAGCAGTTTAAAGTAGAAAAAGACCGTAAGGTTTATGTTCACAGACTTGCAGCAGAAGAAGGTGCTCAGGTAGAATTTGAAAACGTTCTCCTCGTTGACAACGACGGTCAGGTTAAAATCGGTACACCGAAAGTAGAAGGAGCTAAAGTTACCGCAAAAGTATTGGCACACGTAAAAGCAGACAAAGTGATTATCTTCAAGAAGAAAAGAAGAAAAACTTACGAGAAGAAAAACGGTCACCGTCAGTGCATGACTCAGATTCAAATCGAATCTATCAACGCTTAATTTATTTTTGTAACCTCTAAAATTATTTATACGATATGGCACACAAGAAAGGTGTCGGTAGTTCTAAGAACGGCCGTGAATCAGAAAGCAAAAGATTGGGTATCAAAGTATTCGGTGGACAATTTGCTAAAGCAGGTAATATTATTGTACGCCAGAGAGGAACTGTTCACAACGCAGGTGAGAATGTAGGTATGGGTAAAGACCACACTTTGTTCGCATTGGTTGATGGTACTGTTGTTTTCCGTAAAAGAAGAAACAACAAATCGTTCGTTTCAGTGGAAGCTGTTGCAGAATAAGCTGAAAAAACAATGAAATATCAGACTCCTGTATTCTGCTCGAATACAGGAGTTTTTTATAATAACATATACACTACGCTATGTTAAATCTGAAATTTATCCAGGAAAACAAAGAAACTGTTATCGAACGTTTAGCTGTAAAAAACTTCGATGCACGTGAATCTGTAGAAAAAATCATTGAGCTTGATAATTTGCGTAAATCTCTCCAACAGGAAGCAGAAAGCAAACAGGCACAAATGAATATCATTGCCAAACAGATTGGTCAACTGATGCAATCGGGACAAAAAGAAGCTGCAGAAAAAGCACGTCAGGAAACTTCTGACCTGAAGACATCTATAGCTGAATTGAACAACCGCCGCAATGATGTAGGTACTGAACTGACCGACATCCTGCTACGTTTACCAAATATGCCTCACCCATCTGTTGCAAGAGGAAAATCGGATGCAGACAATGAAATTGTAAAGATTGTTGAAAACATACCGCAGAAACATGAAAACGACCTACCACACTGGGATTTGGCAAAGAAGTATGACCTGATAGATTTCGAAACCGGCGTAAAAATCACAGGAGCAGGTTTCCCATTATATAAAGGCTTAGGAGCCCGTCTGCAACGAGCATTGATTTATTTCTTCCTGGAAGAAAACATCAAAGTCGGCTATCAGGAAGTACAACCTCCATTGATGGTAAATGCCGACTCAGGATACGGCACAGGACAATTACCGGATAAAGATGGCCAGATGTACTATGCCAATGAAGATAATCTCTATTTGATTCCGACAGCAGAAGTACCTGTCACCAACATTTATCGTGACATGATTGTAGAAGGTGAAAAACTACCCATCAAAAACACTGCATATTCCGCTTGTTTCCGTCGTGAAGCCGGTTCTTATGGCAAAGATGTACGTGGACTGAATCGTCTACACCAATTCGACAAAGTGGAAATTGTCCAGATTACCCGCCCGGAATGGTCTTACGAAGCACTGGACGGTATGGTAAAGCATGTGGAAAGCCTACTTGTCAAATTAGGATTACCTTATCGCATTGTACGTCTCTGTGGTGGTGATATCAGTTTCACTTCAGCTTTGACTTACGACTTTGAAGTATATTCAAAAGCTCAAGAAAAATGGCTGGAAGTCAGTTCAGTATCCAATTTTGAGGAATTTCAAGCCAATCGCCTGAAACTCCGTTTCAAAGATAAAGGAGACAAAAAAACAACTACTTGCCATACTCTTAACGGCAGCTCTTTAGCTTTGCCACGTATCGTAGCTGCATTATTGGAAAATTATCAATGTGCAGAAGGAATTAAATTACCAGAAGTACTTCAGGCATTCATGGGTACAGATATTATAAAATAACACAAAACATAGATAGACAGATGGTATACCATATCATTTGTCTATCTTTTTCATAGCCTCCCAATATAAAGCAGTATGAGAATCATCTACAACACCAGTTTTATCATTGATGAAGCAATAGAACAAGAGTGGGTGGCATTTATGCGCCAACATTATATCTCACAATTGCGGAATCATAATCTTTGCGATGATGTCATCTTTACAAAAGTATCAATTGACCAACCGGAAGGCAAGACCTATTCCGTACAGATTGTATTTGCAAATAACGAACAACAAGATTATTTTTTAAATAACCACCTACCGGAAATAGAACAAAAAATCATCGCACAATATGCAAATAGATATGTTTGCTTTAGCAGTGTGCTGACAGAAATCTAAACATATGGAAAAACTGATTATGGGTATCGACCCAGGCACCAATTTTATGGGCTATGCCATCATCAAAGTCAACGGCAAAAAACAGAAGCCAGAATTGGTTGTCTCCGGAGTCCTTGACATGGAGCAAATTTCTGACCCATATATCAAATTGCAGCGAATTTTTAAGCGGACACTACAGGTCATTGACAGTTACCAACCTGATGAGCTTGCCATTGAAGCTCAATTCTATGGAAAAAATGTCCAGTCCATGCTCAAACTCGGACGAGCACAAGGAGTGGCAATTGCAGCTGCTCTGCAACGAGATATTCCCATATTTGAGTATGCACCCCGAAAAATCAAAATGAGCGTTACCGGATCCGGCACTGCCTCTAAAGAGCAAATAGCTTTATTGCTAAACAAGTTCATGACGATTACAACCTCTTCGTCCATGCTGGATGAAACCGATGCCATTGCTATTGCTTATTGCCACTACCTACAAAGCAGTTCTCCCCTTGCGTCTGAAGGAAAAACATGTAAATCCTGGAGCGATTTTATTAAAAAAAATCCGGACAAACTTGTATAAGCTGGCCCGGAAAAATATCAAGGTTGATTTTACCATCCTTTATCGTAACAGACTACTGATGGCTGCAGAGGCCTTCTCTACACTTGTTACATCACGTCCATATTCTGCCACTTGTACCGTTCCTCCCATCGACACTCTGGGATTGCGATACAACATACCTCCTTCAACGGACATACGGGCTGACAGATGAAACTCATGAGCTCCGGTTTCTTTGGCTATCTTTGCAATATTACCAGCATTGATACCACATCCCGGCATAATAATCACATTATTCGCCTTTTCAACCAATTCCTTTAATAAAGGAATACCAGCCTCTGCAGAAGGCTGCTGTCCAGAAGTCAAAATGCGATGACATCCCAACTCCTCAATATCCTGTAAAGCAGCAAACGGATCACAGCACATATCAAAAGCACGGTGGAATGTAACAGACATCTGTCCTGCAACATCCATCAATTCACGCATCATTTTTACATCAACGTTTCCTTCTGCGGTCAGACATCCTAATACAACTCCATCAACACCTATTCTACGAGCCATCTCAATATCACGCATCATCACCTCACACTCCAACTCGTTGTACAAGAAATCACCTCCACGAGGACGGATAATCACATGTACTCCAGATGGCATCAACTCTCTCACCAAACTCATTTCACCATAGGAAGGAGTAGTTCCTCCTTCCGGCATGCCAGCACATAATTCCACTCTATCAGCTCCAGCCTGCATTGCAGCTTTCACACTCTCAGCGGAATTGGCACATATTTCAATTTTAAAATCTTTCCGTTCCATTTAATTCAAAGTCAACTCAACAACGTAGTCTATATCATTCGGAACTTCCGGAAATTCAAGGACAACACCTTCTTTATCCTGACGGAATTTTACCGGATTACCGTTTTTGAATAAAACAGCTTTCTTCACCTTCTGATTTTTCAATGGCAAGAACAATCCTTTGTCTTCCAGATTCAGTACATGCACATACAACTTATTTCCCTTGCGAGTGGTAACACCCCAATCACGCGGAGTAACATCTCCGCCTCGAGTGCCATAGATAGTTTCTCCATACACCTTCATCCAGTCACCCATAGCTTTCAAACGTGCAACAGCCACTTCCGGCAATTCACCATTAGGCTGCGGACCAACATTCATCAACAAATTGGCATTACGACCTGCTGCTTTTACCAAATAATGAATTAAAGTCTCTACTGATTTATAATTCTGGTCAACAATCTTATATCCCCACATACCATTCATTGTTTCACAAGTCTCCAAAGGCAAGCGACTGATATCCTGTCCTGAAAGACCGGCAGTATTTTCACCCGGAAGGTCACGTTCGAAAATCTGGATATCCTCTCCTTCAAAAGGCACCTGATGATGATTATTTCCAATCAGACAAGCCGGCTGTAATTTATGAATCATAGCATACTGTTCCGGTAATTGCCAATCAAAATCCGGATCTTGATCATGATCCCACAGACCATCGAACCAGATTGCACCTATTGATCCATAATTAGTAAGCAATTCAGTTAATTGATTGTTCATAAATTCATAATAAGTCTTCCACTCGCCATGATTCTTGCGTCCTGTTCCATGTCCTGTGCGTCCCAATGGATAATAATCCTCACGATCCCAATCCAAATGAGAATAATACAAGTGTAATTTAATACCATGCTTCTGGCAAGCTTCAGCCAATTCTTTTACAATATCACGTTTAAAAGGTGTGGCATCTACAATATTATAATCAGAAAACTTAGTACCCCACATTGAAAAACCATCATGATGACGGGTAGTAAAACAAATATATTTTGCTCCAGATGCCTTGATTGCAGCAACCCATTCATCAGCATTAAAAAGAGAAGGATAAAAACCGGAAGCCAATTTACGATATTCCATATGATCCAAATTCTCTCTATGCAATACCCATTCCCCTTGGGCAAGCATACTATAGAGTCCCCAATGCAAGAACACACCAAACTTATTGTTTTGAAACTCCTCCCTAGCCTTCAAATTTTCAGGAGCAGGCACATAATTCTGAGCCCGAACAGCTGTCAATCCTAACAAAGACAGCAAAATAATGCTTACATATTTTTTCATAACTAACTATTTATACCCGTTTACCACGGAATTATTTATTTCACTTTAAAATCCATGAGTATCCGACCACAGAACTCTATTTGCAAACGATCTCCTGTTTTCAACTCCTTATAACGAAACGTATTACCACCATATAAAAAATCTCCAATCTTCAATGTATGAAATTCAGACGATAAAGTAATCAACTTCTCCATACTGGCAATTTGCTGCTCCTTACCTCCACGATAAACTGTTACGCCATTCACTTTCATTTCATAGACTGCATCTTCACATGATTCGATGGGCAGCAACTCACTAATGGCAGCACTACTGCCAAAAGACGAAGCGACACCAGCAGGCAATCCTCTCTCCGACAGAGACCGTTCAAGATCATCTGCATAAAAACGGATGCCAACACCTATTTCTTCATAATATCGCCCGGCAAAACGTTCACTTACGTATTTTCCCAATTTGCACAAACGCACTACCAATTGTGGGACACAGCTCAATTCACTGGAAAAATCCGGAATATAAAAATCATCATTATTCCGCAAAAGTACGTCATCCCCCATCGGCACAATAGCAACCTCTCCGGCGGCATTATATTCAGCACATAAAATCTTCATCGTACAATCAATTCATCAACACTACGCTTGGGCACATGATGCACACCCTTTGCATCTCTCCAATACTTATAATCTTCAGTCTGCATTGTTTCCAACACCACCTGTTCGACCGGAGTCCCCAAAGCTATAACATACATGATTTTCAAATAATCAGATAAAGCTAAAGTTTCACGCAAAGCTTCATTCTTAAAAGCCTTGATAATACATCCCCCACGACCTTTTTCTGTAGCCCCCAAAAGAATAGTCTGAGCTTGAATTCCATCATCACACAGACAATTTTCCACGATACGTGTATCCAACACTTGTATCAGATAAGCAGCCGGACGCTCACCCTCTACAGGTCCTGCCCAATCGGTCAGATAACCGGCCCATGCCAAATGTGGGAACACCCGAGCACACTCGTCTTCATCATGCACAATTACATACTTTAAAGCCTGTGCATTTCTTCCTGATGCGCACAAGCGTGTCAATCCCACCAATTCTGTCAACTCCTCTTCACTCATTCGCTCACTTTGACGAAAACGGCGATAACTGCGGTTTTTCGCTAATAAATCTTTTAACATTGATACTAATTTAGCATTTTTACTTCATGAAAATCGTAAATTTGCCCTATCGCCACATGATAGGCAGAGCGAGACAAAAATAACGAATTACTTGGTAAAACTCACATAGTTTATTAAGTCTTTTTTTAACATAAATATATGGAAACATTTCTTCAACTTCTGGCAAGCGACATCGTCAACAAATATGGTGAACAATTCAGCCACCTAACTATTATTTTTCCCAATAAACGCGCTGGTTTGTTTCTAGCCGAAGAATTGTCCAAACTTATCAAACATCCGATATGGATGCCTGAAATCCTAACCCTTTCAGAATATATTGAAAAACATACAGGCTTGCACAAAGCTGACAATCTGACTCTTACTATCAAATTATACAAAGCATATATTGAAGCTTCCGGAAGCCACGAGAGTTTCGAAGAATTCTATTTTTGGGGAAGTATGCTGCTAAGTGATTTCGATGATGTAGACAAATATCTTGCAGATGCCAAAGATCTTTTCTCTAACTTAGTTGCTCTAAAAGAGATAGAAGCCAATTTCCCCTATTTGACAGAAGAAGAAATTACTGCCATTCAAAACTTCTGGAGCAGCTTTAATCCCAACAAATTCAGCCACGAACAAGAAGAATTCTTAAACGTATGGAGCAAACTCTATCCCACCTACAAAGCATTCCGTACTATCTTACAGCAAGAACATATATGCTATGAAGGGATGAACGAACGGTATTTCTGTGAACATATAGACGAATACCAGCATCCGGAACACTTACTGATTGCCGGTTTCAATGCATTGAACATCTGCGAAAAGCATATTTTTTCTTATTATCAGAATCTAGGGAAAGCCTCCTTCTATTGGGACTACGATATCTACTATACTGCCAATGAACATCAAGAAGCAGGATTTTATATCCGGGACAATCTAAAATTATTTCCCAATGAATTGGATATGGGACATTTCAACAACTTTCTGCACAATGGCAAAAAGATTGAATACATTTCAGTACCTTCAGCTGTCGGACAAGCCAAATTACTTGAGCAACTAACCACGCATCTGGTTCATGAAAATCCTCGCGACACGGCCATTGTCCTTTGCGATGAACAGATGCTGATACCAACTCTACATTCTATTCCGGAATATATTAGAAAAATCAATATTACCATGGGGTATCCAGCCCGCAAGACATCTGTTGCAGCCTTGCTAACCCTATTATGTGATTTAAAAAACTATGCCAAACAAGAAGGCAATAAAATTTATTACTACTACAAACCTGTCATTGCCCTGCTAAACCATAAGTTGATAAAAGAGTTGTGCCCGAAAGAAATCAGCCAAATAACAGACTTTATCAACCAAAAGAATATCATCTATATACAAGAGAAATACCTTCTTTTCCATCCATTGACAAAGGCCATTTTTTCCCCTGAAAAAGAAAATATACCATCCTATCTGTTGCGTATTTTAAACCTGCTCACCCGCTCCACACTAGGCATGGATGCCGATCCCATTGAAAAGGAATTTATCTTCTCCATATACACCCAAATACAAAATCTGCAAAATACCTTCAAAGAAGAAAATATTGAACCGGAAGAAAAACTATACATCCAACTGATAACCAAAGTCATTAATAATATCACCATTCCGTTCTCAGGAGAACCCTTAGAAGGACTTCAACTAATGGGATTAATGGAAACCCGCATGCTTGATTTTAAACACCTGATCGTATTGTCAGCCAATGAAGGCGTATTACCCAAGACCTCTCTTCCATCCTCGTTTATACCTTATAATCTCCGCGTAGGCTTCCGCTTACCAACGCCACAACACCAAGAAGCACTGTTCGCCTATTATTTTTACCGGTTATTACAACGTTCAAAAGATATCAAACTACTCTACACATCCGGAATGAAAGGACTCAATACCGGAGAAATGAGCCGTTTCCTATATCAAATGCGATACGAATCCGGTCTGCCCATCAAAGAAAGCAGTTTCCAAAACCGTATATCAGTCCAAAATCCCCAGGAAATCACCATCCCGAAAACAGAGGAAATTATGGAAATATTGACCCAATATAAAATTTCCGACCAAAAGACGCTTTCGCCATCAGCAATAAACACCTATTTAGACTGTCCGTTGCGATTCTATTTCAAATATATTGCCAATATCAAAGAAAAAGAACAAATAGCAGAAGAATTGGATCAAAGACTTCTTGGAACCATCTTCCATGATAGTTCACAATCACTCTATACAACTGTCCCGGAAGGAAAGATTACCCAAGAGGCAATTGACTCCATTCTAAAAAATGACAAACTGATTGAATCCCATATTCAAAAAGTCTATGAAAAGATGTACTCAACACAAATATCACAACTTTTAGACAGCGGAAGCAACGAATTGCTATTGAATGTTGTGAAAAAATACATCCATGCCATGCTACGCTATGATAAGAGTATCACACCTTTTGACATACTTGCTCTCGAACAGCGTTTTTATGTACCTGTTTCTTTAAAAATAGACGGCCAAATACAAACCATATTCATCGGGGGATACATAGACCGCGTAGACAAAACTGCATCAGGTATCCGTGTCATTGATTACAAAACCGGAGCTGACACCACTAACTTCAAAAATATCCCGTCCATCTTTGATCCAGAAAATCCAACCCGCAACAAAGCGGCTCTACAGACGATGCTCTATTGCATGATGTACAATCATACAAAACCTAGCGATTTGCCGCTCATACCGGGTATTTACAATACGAAACAACTCTTCGACAAGAATTACGACTATCATCTAATATGCGGCAAAGACACCATCAACAATTTCAGACACTTCGAAAAAGAATATAAGGAAGAATTATGCTCTTTACTAAACAAAATATTTTCACTTGAAT
>CAJJNP010000103.1 GCA_905193145.1 uncultured Odoribacter sp.
GTATATTTTTTGCTACAAGAAATACAAAACAACTAAAACAAAATAGTATGAGAGCTTTATTATATGTAACATTACTTGCCTTAGGCGCAGGTGCATGTGCTACAGCCCACAGCTATACGATGGAAGACGACATCTACTACGTACCCGGCAAAAAGGCGTTGGTAGTCAAAGAGGTGGAAAAGATTACCGGAGAAGAATTTCCTCAGAATCCAAACACGGACGATACATACGCTTATGAAGCACACCGCTCGGAAGGCAGCAGTGTCGCTCCCAGAGATTTCACAGAAGGGCAGCAACGACGCATCAATACCCGTAGCGGAGTTGTGGAAAATATGGACATCAATGCCTTGACCCGGCAGGCTCAATCCACACTTGCCGGCAACCGCACGGTCAACGAGACCATTTATGAAAACACCGGTTATTGGATTGGCGGATATAAAGGCAACGAAAGAGATTTTGAAGAGATACAACGGATTATCAACCTGTATCCTAACGGTTTTGCCTTTTTCAACAGCAATGGTTATGACATCGCCATGAATCTGTCGTTTGATACAGACTGGAATGTATATACAGACAACGGCCGATACTGGTGGTTCCCGAGCAATACAAACATCGAGCTATACTCTTCCTTATTGTTCGGCACCTATCCGAAATACATCTGGACAATTGTCTGGGACAATCCGCGCTTTGACAATTGGGCTTTCAATTCCACATTCAACAACCGCTTCAACCGGGGATTCAGCTTCAGCTGGAACTCTTCCTGGTATGACCCATGGTGGGGCGGCTGGTATGACCCGTGGTACGACCCATGGTGCAGACCCTGGCATCCGCATTGGTATGATCCATGGTACGGCTATCACCCCCACTGGGGACACGGTCACTGGTGCGACCCCTGGTATGACCGTTACCATCCCAACTGGAACCGTCCGGGACGTCCGGCACATCCGTTGGCAGGCCAACGACCAAACTATGGCGGCGGAGTGAGCGGCATACGTCCCAACGGACTATCGGGCCGCTTCCCTACCCGTCCGACAGCCGGCAGACGCCCGTCCGGCAGCGGAACCATCCGCCCGAATAACGGCTCTCACTTCGGGACCTCCGGACGCCCCAACCGCGGCAACACCATACGCCCCAACGGTTCAACCGTCCGCCCCGGAAACAACACCGGCACCATGGGCAGACCGGGCACGACAACCAGACCTGCCACCCGACCGAACACGGGCAATGTGTTGCGTCCGGGAACAACTACCAGACCGTCGACCACCCGCCGACCCAATACGACACGCCGGCCACAGACGACCCGTTCGAACAGCAGCTATTCGCGTCCGAACAACAGTTACAGGCCTACCTATAACAACAACAGCTCCAACCGTGAGACCTATACTCCACGAAGAAGCTCTACGGGCAGCGGGACAACCTCCGGAGGCAACAGACCGGTGAGAAGAAGATAATAGAATAAAAACAGGAAAAGATGAAAAGAATTGCAATCACAGCTATAGCTTGCTGTTTCGCAATAGCAACGCAAGCACAAAACTTTGAAGACGTTGTCAGATTCAGCCGCCAGTCAAATCCGGGCACAGCACGTTCTGCCGCCATGGGCGGTGCCTTCACGGCCTTGGGAGGCGATATTTCTGCCATCACCAACAACCCGGCAGGTATCGGTGTATTCCGTAAGTCAGAAGTGAGTTTCACCCCGCTTCTCAATTTTGCCAAGACAGAGGCCAGCGGTGAGAAAATGAACAAAACAGCCTTCCAGCTGGGCGGATTGGGCGGAGTGCTATCCCTATACTCGTCCGCATTCAACTGGAAAGGTCTCAATATCGGATTTTACTATACCAATCTGAACAACTTCAACCGGAATACACGGCAGATTGTTCCGGTGTCCAACAATTCATTTACCGATATGCTGGCTCTATCTGCCGGAGACATGGATCCGGACAACCTGGACGGATATACCACCGGTCTGGCATACGACGCCTATCTGATTAACCGGGATCCTAAAACCGGCTACTATTATTCCATCCTGGGAGCCGATGAGGATGTATCGCAGGTGAAAGACATAGAAGAAAAAGGCTATCAGGGAGAATATACCCTTGCCTTCGGGACCAATTTCCTGGATAAACTATACATCGGTGCAAGTATAGGCATCCAGAGCATTTACTATAAAATGACTTCGCAATTCCAGGAAGCTCCAGATGTCAACTCCCCCTCGGGGCTGGACTACTACAACTTTTTAGAATACAAAAAGATGAACGGCGTAGGTACCAACATCAAAGTGGGAATCATCTACCGCCCGATACCGGAATTGCGCATCGGTGCCGCCATCCATTCTCCGACGTGGTACAGCATGAACTATACCATGAGTACCGCTATGGACTCCTACTTCATCACCCCTCCGAAAGGAGAAGAAGCATATAACTTCTGGACTCCCAGCTATGAAATGAACATAGACTTTGACATGCGCACTCCTTGGAGAGCCTCCGTAGGACTAGCGACCGTGCTCGGACAAAAGGCCATCATCAGTGCCGATTACGAGTTCATCAAATACACCAACGCCCATCTTGAGAATGCTTCGGACGGATACAGCTATCGGGGAGAGAACGATGCCATACAGCTCTATCTGCGTCCGACCCACAATTTCCGGACCGGGGCAGAATTCCGGGCAAACAGCATTGTAAGCCTCCGGGGCGGATACAGTTTCTGGGACAGTCCGTATTACGAGGCAGACAAATCATACAACCGCATCCAATCATGGTCTACGGGTATCGGTCTTAATTTCGGGGCATTCTACTGTGATGCAGCATTCGTGCATCGCTGGACCAAAAACGAGACTGTTTTCTACTCCTATTATGATGCAGAAGACCCCTCGCTGGATATCGTATCGCAACCGACACAAAACAAATTAAAAACCAATGAGGCACGGATAACTTTCGGAATCCGTTTCTAACTCAATTGAAAATATTATTTTTGCATCGGATTTCTATATTAGAGATCCGATGTTTTATTTTACCTAAAAAGAAGGAATCCTTAGATTATATGGCAAAAAAATTCTATATCGAGACTTACGGCTGCCAGATGAATGTGGCAGACAGCGAAGTAGTGGCTGCTATTCTGACAGCTCATGGACTGGAACATGTGAAGGACAAAAATGATGCAGACGTCATTCTGGTAAACACTTGCTCTGTTCGCGAAAATGCAGAACAGCGTGTACGCGGTCGCGTACAGGGATTTCCCGAAATCCGCAAGCACAATCCGCATCTGCTGGTAGGAATCATGGGCTGCATGGCAGAAAGACTGGGAGAGAAACTGTTTGAAGAAGAGAAAAACGTAAACATCGTTGTGGGGCCGGATGCCTATATGGATCTGCCTCTTTTGATTGAAAAAGCAGAAAAAGGAGAAAAAGCCATCAACATCGAGCTGTCGACGACCGAAACATACAAAGATATCTGTCCGTCGCGTATAGACGAGACCTCCATTTCAGGTTTCGTTTCAATCATGCGCGGCTGCAACAACTTCTGTACCTACTGCATTGTGCCATACACCCGCGGACGGGAACGCAGCCGCAGTCCGCACAGCATCGTTGCAGAAGTTATCGACCTGCAACGCAGAGGCTACAAGGAGGTAACCCTTTTGGGACAGAATGTCAATTCATACCTATACAAAGACGAAAACACGGAAATGAACTTCCCGGCATTGCTGGAGCGTGTGGCATGCACCGTTCCCAATATGCGCATCCGCTTTGCAACGTCACACCCCAAAGATATGAGCGACGAAACCCTGGAGACCATCGCACGCTATCCGAATATCTGCAGATCCATCCATCTGCCGGTGCAATCGGGCAGCAACTCCGTCTTAAAAGACATGAACCGTAAATATACCCGCGAATGGTATCTGGACCGGATAGCAGCCATCCGCCGCATCATCCCGGATTGCGGCATCTCGACAGACGTATTTGTCGGCTTCCACAACGAAAGCGAAGAAGACTACCAACAGACTCTTGCCTTAATGAAAGAAGTCGGTTTCGATCTGGCCTATATGTTCAAATATTCCGAACGTCCCGGTACCAAAGCCTCCAAGAGCTTGCCGGACAACATAGACGAAGAGACCAAAGGCCGCCGTCTGCAAGAATTAATCGACTTGCAGGTAGGCTGGTCGCTTGAAAGCAACCGCCGGGATATCGGCAAGACTTTTGAAGTGCTGGTAGAGGGTATTTCCAAAAAAAGCCAGGACGAGATGTTCGGTCGCAGCAGCCAGAACAAGGTGATTGTATTCCCGGCTAAAGACATCCAGGTCGGCTCGCTAGTTCATGTCAAAGTAAAAGATTGTACTTCTGCCACCCTGATGGGCGAATTGGTGGAAACCAAATAACTGGAATATGGAAAACTTTCGCAAATTACAAAACGAAGAATTGCACAGAATCAGCACCGAGCAATTCAAACAGGCCGAGAAGTTGCCCGTGGTGATTGTATTGGACAATATCCGCAGCCAGAACAATGTGGGCTCGGTATTCCGCACATCCGATGCTTTCCGCATCGAAAAAATCTATCTATGCGGCATCACCTCCACCCCCGAAAACCGGGAGGTACACAAAACAGCCCTGGGTGCAGAGGATGCCGTAGACTGGGAATATCAAAAAGACACGCTGAGTGTCATCCATCGATTAAAGGAAGAGGGATACCAGATATATTCCATTGAACAGGCGGAAAACACCACTTCACTGGAGGATTTCCACATCAATATGCAGGGGAAATATGCATTGGTGTTCGGCAACGAGGTGAAAGGCGTGCAACAGGAAGTAATCGATGCTTCGGACAATTGCATCGAAATCCCTCAATTCGGGACGAAGCATTCATTCAATATCGCAGTAACCGTGGGAATTGTACTATGGCAAACCATGTTGCCGGTTTTGAAAGATATCAAGGGCATGGCAGGCAAATAGCCGCCAGCCCTTTTATCTGTTATCGTCTTCTCATCTTTTCAGTAATTTTCACGGCTTCCACTGCCTCCCGCACATCATGCACCCGAAGGATGGATGCCCCTTTCAATAAAGCAAGGGTGTTCAATACGGTTGTACCGTTCAACGCCTCGTTGGCTGTGCCACCAATCAATTTGTAAATCATTGTTTTTCTGGAAATACCCACCAAAATCGGATATTCCAAGTCCAAATAAGAATCCATACCATCCATCAGTTCGTAATTATGGTCGAGGGTCTTGCCGAAACCGAAACCGGGGTCAAGGATGATATTGTCAAAACCAGCCTCGTTGAGCATGGCAATCCTGTCGGTAAAGAATTTACGAACATCTTTTACAACATTCTCATAGACCGGATTCAACTGCATGGTCTGTGGCGTACCCTGAATATGCATCATGATATACGGAACACCCGATTGGGCAACAAAATCAAACATGCCGTCATCCATCGTTCCTCCGGAAATATCATTGACAATGACATCTCCCAGACAATCGATTATTTCGCGCGCCACGGCAGAGCGAAAGGTATCGATGGACACCACCACATCCGGATAGTACTTCCTCACAAGCTCAACCGCCCATGCCAAACGTGCCAGCTCTTCCTTTTCATCGACAAAAGCAGCTCCAGGACGAGTGGAATAAGCTCCTACGTCTATGATGCCTGCACCCTCCTCCACAATCTGGTGAATACGTTCGATTACCTTCACTTCGCTGACATATTTGCCGCCATCATAAAATGAGTCCGGTGTCACATTCAAAATTCCCATCACGACCGGAGTGGAAAAATCAAGAGATTTCTTATTTAATGTTATTGTTTTCATGGCTTTACTTTTTCCTTTTCTTTATTGCTTTTTTTGCATAAATTTGCGGTATCAAAATTACAACTAGTTTTTATATTTCAAAGCCATGCCGGATACAGCACAAGAATATGATTTAGTAATCGAAACCTGCCGGGACATCTTCCTGAAAAAGATGCAAGACTATGGTACAGCCTGGCGCATATTGAGACCCACCTCTCTGACAGACCAGATATATATCAAAGCCAACCGCATACGCAGTATCGAAGAGAAGGGTGTATGCAAGGTGAATGAAGGAGTTGTGCCGGAATTTATCGGCATCATCAACTACTCCATCATGGGGCTGATACAGCTGGAGTTGGGCAGAGGTGAGGAGACCGATGAAGACCATGAAAAAATAAAAGCACTCTACGATACCTATTTTCAGCAAGCCAAGACTCTGATGCTCAACAAAAACCACGACTATGGAGAAGCTTGGCGCCATATGCGTATCAGTTCGTATACCGACCTGATATTGATGAAAATCAATCGCACAAAACAAATTGAAGACCACGAAGGCACCACCTTGATTTCGGAAGGTATCGATGCAAACTATAACGACATGATTAATTATGCCGTATTCGCCCTTATCCGTCTGACTGTGGAAAACGAAGAGAATTAAGCAAAACATTCCCGATAGAATTAGAATGAATTTCATAAGAAACATCTGCCGCATATTAACCGGAGTGCTCTTTATCTACTCCGGTTTTGTCAAAGGAATCGACCCGCTAGGTTCCTACTATAAGTTCATCGATTATTTCAATGCTTTTCACATGAGCTGGATGAACGGTAGCGCCATGTTCTTTTCCTTTGTACTGGCATTGTTTGAATTCATTGTCGGCATTTGTCTGCTTCTCAATATCAAGACAAAGACAGCCTCTTGGGGCGTGCTCGTTTTCATGGCAGTGATGACACCGCTAACCTTGATTCTGGCAATCAAAAATCCGGTGTCAGACTGTGGTTGTTTCGGAGATGCTTTAACACTGACAAATTGGGAAACTTTCTGGAAGAACCTGATATTGCTCGTGTTGACATTGGGTATTTTTTTGAACAGGGACAAATTTCGCTCCATCTTCAATGTGCTGGAACAAAGCATACTCATTATATTGGGCATTGCAGGCATGCTGAGCGTTGAATTTTATTGCTACAGACATCTGCCCCTGATTGATTTCCGTCCGTATGCCATCGGCAACAACATCACGGAAGGCATGACTCCTCCTCCCGGAGCCCCACACGATGAATATGAAATCACATTGCAATATAGAAACAAGAAAACCGGCGAGCTGAAAGATTTTACAGAAGCTAATTATCCCTGGCAAGATACACTAAACTGGGAATATGCGAACACTTTTGAAAAACTCGTAAAAGAGGGGTACAAGACTCCTATTCACGATTTCACCATCGAACATCCGGAAACGGGCGATATCACAGAAGAAGTTTTGACAGACAACGGTTATACATTTTTAGCCATAACCTATGATATCAACCAATCCAATCCAATCAACCAACAGCAACTAAACAGACTGGCCGCCTATGCACAAGAAAAAGGCATTCGCTTTTACGGTCTGACAGCCTCGGTTGATGATGATATCCGGCAATACAAAGACAAACATGCAGTGAATTACGATTTCTGCACCGCTGACGAAACCCAATTAAAGACAGTCGTCCGTTCGAATCCCGGACTGGTGCTTCTACATCAGGGAACAGTAATCAACAAATGGGGACACCGAGATTTACCGGACATTGAGGAATTACAAGACAAAGACTTGCTGGCATACAGTCTAAGCAAACAACAGGCTGATGCCAACCGACTATTGATATATACTTTTATCCTGGGAGCACTTGCTTGTCTGGGATTTTATTTAGCCAAAAAATACAATAAGAGGCATTAAACAAATAAATTAATATTACACACTTTAAAGAATTAATCATGAGAAAGAAAATTGTTGCCGGAAACTGGAAAATGAACAAAACCCTTCAAGAAGGCGTAGCATTGGCACAGGAAGTAAACGACCGTATGAAAGCATTGGCTCCAAAGCATGTAACTGTAGTAGTTGGCACTCCCTTTATCCACTTGAGCGAAGTGAACAAAGTGGCTGATGCGATTGCCGTATCTGCACAGAACTGCGCAACCGAAGTATCAGGAGCCTATACAGGTGAAGTTTCTGCTGCAATGGTTGCTTCAACCGGCTGTAAATACGTTATCTTAGGTCACTCTGAAAGAAGAAGCTACTATGGAGAAACTGACGAAATTCTGGTGAAAAAAGTAGAGCGCGCATTGGAAAATAACCTGGAAATCATTTTCTGCGTAGGCGAAGTATTGGCAGAAAGAGAAGCAGAAAAACATTTTGATGTAGTAAAAGCACAGTTGAGCAACGGCTTGTTCAATCTGTCGGCAGAACAATTTGCTCACGTAGTGATTGCATACGAACCGGTATGGGCTATCGGAACCGGCAAAACAGCCACTTCCGCACAGGCAGAAGAGATGCATAAGTTCATCCGCGAAACAATCGCTGCAAAATATGGAGAAACTGCAGCAAACGACACCACCATTCTTTATGGCGGAAGCTGCAATGCAAAAAATGCAGACGAACTGTTTTCACAGCCGAATGTTGACGGTGGTTTAATCGGCGGAGCTTCATTGAAGGCTGACGATTTCATGACCATCATCTCGGCTCGCGAAAATCATTAATTAGACAAGGAAACAAGTATCGATTAACGCTCCTATCGGGGCGTTAATCTTATTATAAACTAAATTCTACAAACATGAAAAAACTACTGTTAGTCCTCTCTTTAGGGATTCTGGTGTTTGCATGCAAAGAGTCCAAAAAAGAAACAAAACAAAGTCCTTATCAAGCTCTCGCTGATCAGTATGCAGAATTTCCTCTAACAACTGATGTCAGTAAATTGACTGAAAACGAAAAGAAAATGCTTCCGTTATTAATCCAGACAGCTGAAATTATGGAAGATATCTTCTGGCAAAATGCTTATGGAGACCGCGATGCTCTTTTAAAACAATTCGCCGGAGATTCAGCAGCCTTGAAATACCTGGCAATCAACTATGGTCCATGGGACAGACTGGATGATAACAAACCGTTCATCGAAGGCATCGGAGCCAAACCGGCAGGTGCCAACTTCTATCCCAAAGACATGACTAAGGAAGAATTCGAAGCGCTGGAAGATCCTCGTAAAACCGACTGGTACAGCGTTGTACGTCGAGACAAGGATGGAAAATTAATTGTGCTTTCCTTCCATGAAGCCTATCCGGAAGAGGTAAAAAAAGCAGCAAATTTACTGAAACAGGCAGCAGAACTAGCAGAAGACGAAGGTCTGAAAAAATATCTGTCATTACGTGCAGAAGCTCTTCTGACAGATGACTACCTGGCCAGCGACTTAGCCTGGATGGATATGAAAGACAATACACTGGATTTCGTTGTCGGTCCTATTGAAACCTATGAAGACCAGTTATTTGGATACAAGGCCTCTCATTCCGGACAGATTCTGGTAAAAGACAAAGACTGGAGCAAACGCCTGTCAGTATATGCACAATATTTACCGAAACTGCAGGAAAATCTGCCGGTACCCGATGCATATAAAAAAGAAAAAGCTAACGCTAACCCAGACATGAATGCATACGATGTGATTTACTACGCCGGAGACTGCAACGCAGGAAGCAAGAACATTGCCATCAACCTGCCTAACGACCCTCGTGTCCACGCAGCCAAAGGAAGCCGTAAATTACAGTTAAAAAACTCCATGCAGGCTAAATTTGACAAAATTGTCGTGCCGATTTCAAAACTTGTCATCAATCCTGAACAACAGAAATATGTCAATTTTGATGCATTCTTTGAAAACACCATGTTCCACGAAGTAGCTCATGGTCTGGGAGTAAAATATACACTGGATGGCAAACAAGACACCCGTGCAGCCCTGCAAAATTACTATACTTCGATAGAAGAAGGAAAAGCAGACATCTTAGGTTTATATTGCGTAACCAAACTGGCGGAATGGGGAGTGATTAAAAACAAAGACCTGATGGAGAACTATGTGACCTTTATTGCAGGTATCTTCCGCTCTACCCGTTTCGGAGCTGCCAGTGCACATGGCAAGGCCAACATGATGCAGTTTAACCATTTTATGGAAAGCGGAGCTATTACCCGTGATGCAAATACCGGATATTACACCGTTGATTTCGACAAAATGAAAAAAGACATTGAAGTAATCGCAGGAGAATACATCACCATAGAAGGAGACGGTAATATTCAGAAAGCTGCAACACTTGTCAACGAAAAAGGTATTGTTACCCCGACATTGCAATCAGACCTTGACCGCATAGCCGGAGCCAACATTCCGAAAGATATCTTCTTCAAGCAAGGCACCGCAGTATTGGGATTGTAATTCCTCAAAATCCATAGAAAAAAGAATAACCTTCGGTTCTGATTGTACCGAAGGTTATTTTTATATCACTTATTTTCCATAATCCAACATCTGGCAGAGAAAATCATCCGGATATTCTATTTTAACATCTACAATTGCCCCTTCATTCATTACAGGCTTATAAACCGGATTAATAAAACCGGCATAAGGAGCTACGCCTAATTTGCGATAACGTTCCAGCACTTCACCGTGCAGCGAACTGTCGACCTTCACACCATAAGTCTCAATCAATGTACGGGCAGCCTTAAAATCACCTTCGGATTTAATACGCTGCACTTCAGCCAATAATTCACCAAATAAACAACGCAGACCTTCATAATCATGAATCATGAAATAAGTCTTACCATTTCGCCCGATACGCTCGATGATACCTTGAGTTCTACCTTTCTCGTATACCCAAGCAGCTATCATCTGACGATTGCGCATATGGGACTCTTCCAATTGATTACCCGGCAAAATACGTGTCAACTGAACCATCAGTCCATTTCGGATATAACTGTTATATTCGGCCTTAGCAACTTCCAAAGAAGGCATAATCCCTAAATCCACCATCTTCGGGTCCATTATATAATATAACGCAAACAAATCTGCCCGCGCTTCCTCTATGGTCGAATAATAATTACGCAAAGCTTCCGAGGTAACACCCGGCAACATCTTCCCGGAACCATGCCCAAGACATTCATGCAAGTCGGTGTGCAGACTACTTCCTAACGACCCAAACTCGCGAGCCAATTGAATTTCTTCATCACTCGCTGCAAATTCATCCAAAACACCGGAAGAGCTGGCTGCCATATCATAGGCATACGTTATATTGTCCAATGTCACTGATTTACTGCCATAACGTTCACGTATCCACTCGGCATTAGGAAGATTTATACCAATAGGTGTAGCAGGATGGCAGTCTCCACCTAACATGGCTACCTGCATGACACGCGCTGTAACTCCTTTTACCTCAGACTTTTTAAAACGACTATCAATCGGAGCATGCTGTTCAAACCACAAAGCGTTATCCGCCAATTTACGGGTGCGCTCGCAAGCCTCTTTATCCACAATTTCCACTACCGCTTCCCAACTGGCTTTATAAGCCAAAGCATCTCCATAGACCTCTATAAAACCGTTTATAAAATCAATGGATGATTCTGTATCCTTGAGCCACTCTATGGAATACCCATCAAATAAATGCAAATCCCCCGTCTTGTAATACTCTATCAATAAATGCATAGCCTTCTGCTGTTGTAAGGTACACGCAAAAGACAGAGCCTGTTCCAGCCAATATACGACACTCTCCAGTTCTTTACTGTATTTTCCTCCTATTTTCCATACCTCTTCACG
>CAJJNP010000104.1 GCA_905193145.1 uncultured Odoribacter sp.
ATACAACAAATGCCGGAAAGCCCACATGTGCTTTCCGGCATTTGTTGTATCTTTGATAACTAAAATAAACTTATCCGAATAATTCGGCAACAACTTGTTTTACTGTTTCCGGGTCAGCATCAACAGGAAATACGTAATCCGGTTTTTTATAGAACAATTCATGCTCAGACTTAAAGCGACGGATACCTCCTCCAGTGATATTCAACATGATGATTGCATCTTTTTCCACTTTAGCCTCTGCAATGGCCTGCTGCAATGAAGCCAAAGCCACTCCGGCAGCGGGTTCAATATCAATACCTTCTGTTTGTTCAAACAAAGCCGCAGCAGCTGCTGCCTCCTCATTAGTTGCAGCAAACATATCTCCTTTTGTAGCAGTCAAAGCATCAAACAATCCACCTTTCAAAGAGTAAGGAGGTTTACGATTAGACAGCACTTTAGCTGAAATAATCTCCACCTGATGTCTTGCTTCTGCAGCATCCAACGGTAACAATTCACGAGAACCGGCTTTCCAGGAATCATACATCAATGTAAAAGGACGATTTTGTGATACCATCAATTTCATAATATTGTCACCATAACGGCCATCAACAATAAAACGCCGGTTCGCTTCCCAGGCTGCAATAGCTCCAGTACCACTACCTACGGCTTGGAAATAATAGTCTGGAATCCGGCCAATTGTCGTTACTGCTGATAAAACGGTTGTTCCCATACCGTCCCGACGAGCTACGTTTTTGGCTCCTCCTTCCGGATAGAACTTATCCATTTCACAAATAATATTGGAAAGATGTATAGAATCAAAATAATCGCTTCCTTTAGCAGTCACCACAACTTTTACACAAGGATCAAGCGGCTGTGCCGACCATAAAGCATCCAAGTTATCTTCAGGAAGACACAATAACAAAGGAATTTTATTTTCAGAACAAACACGAGCAAAAGCTCTTGCCGTATTTCCTGCCGAAGCAACAACCATTACTTTGTCATAGCGGTCGTTATTACGTGCACATACAGAATATGCTTCACACTCTTTAAACGATCCGGTTTTCATTGTAGCTCCTTTCTCAGGCCAATAACCGTTGAACGTTATATATAAATTAGAAAGTCCTAACCGGGCAGCCAATGCTTCACTTTTATAAGTAACCGGTGTACCAGATCCTTCTAAAACACGACAGACAGGCAACCAATCGGAATATTTATACAATCCCGGTAACTCTTCCTTTACTTCAAGTTGTTTCTTTGCATAATTGGCAAAAATCAATGCAGCCCCATCTTTATTCGGGCATTCCAGTTCCCAGTTTTTATCGGCAAATTGAGCGCCGCAACATCTGGATTCCAATACATAGTCAGTCTTTTCCACTGTATTCTCCTTGTTAAAAATTTCAGTTTACAAAAATAAGAGGTTTGATTATTTTTAAGGAGGGTATAAATACCACTTTTAACAACAAAGGACAAAAAGAAAGAAAAAACATAGACATACTCTGAAAAATTTATACCTTTACAACGCTATATTTTTATTACGGTTTTAGAGCATTTGTTTATGAGACAGATTCTATTTTTAGGGATACTTATATGCATTGCCTCTTGCCACCGCAGCATGGAGCCCTGGCCCTATGACGGCGACAAACAGACAGTTTCAATCCAGACTTCCACAGCCCAACAGAACGGTTTCTACGGTCTGCCGGCCAATTGTCAATTATTCGTCTATGACAAGATCAATCAACGCACAGACAAACAAGAAGCCCAACAGGACGGAAGCAAAAACCAATATAAAGTAAAATTATTTCCAGGAACATATGACGCCTACTGCATCACGAATGCCAGCGAATCAGTTTACTGGAAGTATGAAGAAAATGCCTCTCCCGAAGCTATATTACTAAAATCCCAGACCCAGGGCGGCAGCAGAGACCACTTGATGGGACAATGCGAAATGGAAATAAAAGCAGATGGAAACAACGTCTTCAATTTCCAACTGGAACGCAAAGTCGGTCAACTTTTAATTATTGTACATAACATGCCGGAATGGCTCACTGATTTACAATTAAAAGTAAACAACATACCTAAATCTATCAGTCTGACAGGTATTTATGACAAAGGTACGCATACCATCCAAGCAGATGCAACACAAGCTATTAATGGTATTTCTACAACCCAACTTCTCGTATTCCCTCCACAGAATTCCAAGAAAAGTAAATTGACCCTAACCTCGAATGCCCATAAGTATGTATCACAAGAGTATGAAATAAAGGAAATTGCAGCCAATAAAATCACTCGCATTGATATCACTTTCGAGGCGAAACCGGAAATGAATATTGTTGATTTCACAACAACTCTTGTTGAATGGGACAAAGACACTATCAAAGAAAATTGGGAAACACCGACACCGGAACAAGAGCAACCATGCGAAGGTAGCGGAGACGGGTATAATATAGTAAACAACCCCGATTTTGAAGAGGAGTTCATAGAAGGCATTCCTTCCGGTTGGAAATTAGACGGCAGCGGGAAAAGCAAGCTCATCAAACAGGTGATGCTACCGGTACATCACGGTAATTACGCTGTACAATTAAATGGTTCTACCTATTTATATCAAGACGTATTCATAGATGGTGGTTATTGTTATCAACTGAAAATATTTGCCTATGCTCCCAACGAAAAGATCAAATGGCGTTACTGGTGCACTTGGATGCAAGGCAGCACGCCTCTGAACAGTTTCTCGACAGAACTACATCCCGGCAACTATTGGAATCAAACAGACGGCTATATCGATATACTTGAAGGCAAGATTGTGCGTGCCCCTATCAATGCTACAAGGTTGCGCATGGAAATCCGCACCTATTCTGGCACTCCGGAAGATGGAGAGGGTTTGTATATAGACGGAGTGAGTGTCGAAAGGGTAAGATAAAAAATCATTGCAAACGCAACTATTTTCTATCCTCAGTATAACAATATAGGATATCTCCCTTTTTTCTCCTGCCCAAATCCCATACATTTCCAACTTAAATATATGGCAACTATAAGACAAAGATAACAAGTTGTTATCTTTGTCTTATAGTTGTGTTATCTTTGACATATAGATGTCATATATTTAAGAGGGAGGAAAGTAAGAGAAAAGAGGGCGAAAAGAAAGCACAATGAGGGTAAATTACCTATCAGACGGATTCCATTCCATGATATAACTCAATCAAACGAGGGACAGCATATTTGTCAAGTTCATCTATTCCCACTTGAAAGAAATCCGACATTCCCGGTCCGAAATGACTTACTTCCAGTTTGTAAAAACGTGCATATATAATCCGGTGAGAAAGTATATGACGTGGCATTTCCACAAACTGCAATACCTGCACAGGTTCAACACCTGCCATCAAATTCCGGTATTCAATACTCTGCTGCAATTCAGAGAAATCAACGGCTTCTGCCGTTTCTATCAACGGATATTCATAAAGATTCTGCCAAATATCCTTTGCCTCACGACGATGCAAAAGAGTAGCATCACCACAACAAATATGAAAATAATTGAAATAACGGGGCTTTACAACCGTTTTTCCCGCTTTTACAGGCAAAACATCAACCCGTCCTTCAGCATAAGCCCGACAGCCATCCTGCAAAGGACACCGGCAACAATCCGGAGATTGAGGTGTGCATTGTATAGCACCAAAATCCATGATAGCCTGATTGTATAAATCCGGATGCTTCAAATCTATCAACTCCTGAGCCAACGTTTTGAAATCCTTTTTGCCCTGATTGCTGTCAATAGGAGTTTCTATACCAAAAAAACGTGACAAAACCCGATACACATTACCATCAACCACAGCATAAGGCTGTTTCCACGCAAATGAGCAGATTGCTGCCGCAGTGTAATCGCCAATACCTTTCAAAGAAAGCACATCGTTGTAATTTTGCGGGAATCGCCCACCGAAGCGCAACATCATATCTTTAGCTGCTGCATGCAGATTACGCGCCCGACTATAATAACCCAATCCCTGCCAACATTTCATCACTTCATCTTCGGGAGCTTCTGCCAATTCCCGAATATTCGGAAATTGCAACATAAAACGGTGATAATAATCCAATCCTTGTGCAACACGAGTCTGCTGTAAGATAATCTCTGATATCCAGATACAATATGGGTCTCTGGTTTCACGCCATGGCAATTCGCGCTTATGCCCGGCATACCAATCTATCAACTTGCCTGCTATTTCCAAAACACACAATTTAAACACATAATTCCGCAACTGTAGCACTTGTAAAGGCTACCAAATCAGCCGGAGCTATCTTTATCTGCAATCCCCGCACTCCGGCACTGATATATATGAAACTGAAATTCATACAAGTTGTGTGTATAAATGTCGGAAAAGGCTTTTTCATTCCAATAGGAGAACATCCCCCACGAATATATCCGGTGGTAGGCAACAGTTCTTTCATATGAATCATCTCCGCACTTTTATTGCCGGAAAGTTTGGCTGCAGCCTTTAAGTCCACCTCACAATCGCCCGGTATTACACAAACAAAAATGCCATTACGGTCACCACGCAAGACAAGCGTTTTAAATACCTGTGCAATATTTTCATTCAGTTGCTCTGCAACATGTGTTGCAGCCAAATTATCCTCATCCACTTCATAAGGTAGCAATTCATATTTAATTTTTGCCTTATCCAACAAACGAGCAGCATTCGTTTTATTAATTTTCATAACCATATAATCTAACCTTCCATTCTATCTGTTATGTGACAAAAGTAACAAAAAAAGTATACCTTTGCGTATCTACAGAAAGGCTATTTACCATTTAAAATTGCAATCAAAAATGTATTGGACACTTTTTCTGACTTTCGTTAAAATCGGGATGTTCACCATCGGCGGAGGTTATGCCATGATACCGCTCATTGAGCGAGAAGTTGTCAATCGCGGTTGGTTGGAGAAAAATGATTTTCTAGATCTTTTTGCCGTTACCCAATCTATACCGGGAATCTTTGCTGTCAATATTTCCATATTTGTAGGTTATAAATTAAGACGGATTCCCGGCAGCATTATTTGTGCCCTTGGTACGATATTGCCATCATTTTGCATTATTCTAGCCATAGCCTTATTCTTTAACCACTTTCAAGACAATATCTGGGTTATGAAGATTTTTCATGGGATACGGCCTGCCGTAGTAGCATTAATTGTTGTTCCATGCCTTTCTGCAGCCCGCTCCCTACACTTAAAACGGTTTGAACTGATATTTCCACTATTAGGTGCGCTATTCATCTGGAAATGCGGAGTTTCACCTATATACATCATTTTAGCCGGTATAACAGGAGGTCTGCTATATACATTTGGGATAAAAGACAAATTTAAAAACAAACAACTATGATGATTTACTGGCAATTGTTCTGCGTGTACACCAAAATAGGTATCTTCGGTTTCGGTGGCGGATACGCCATGCTTTCGTTGATTCAGCACGAAGTGGTGGAAAAACACCAGTGGCTCACCTCGCAACAATTCACAGATATTGTTGCCATATCGCAAATGACCCCCGGTCCTATCGGCATTAACAGCGCCACTTATATCGGATACACAGCAACGGGAAGCGTATGGGGATCCATCGTAGCAACTTTTGCAGTCTGCTTTCCTTCTTTTCTACTGGTTTTGCTCATTTCCTATTTTTATGAAAAATTCAAAGCAAACAAATATGTTGCAGCAGCATTCTCAGGTCTCCGTCCTATGACTGTCGGTTTGATTGCCGCAGCCGGATTGATGCTGATGAACCAAGAAAACTTTATTGATTATAAAAGTGTACTGATCTTTATCGGTGCTTTTATTCTCACCTGGAGATACAAAATTCATCCTATTTTGATGATTTGCATTGCAGGCTTGGTCGGACTTATCATTTATTGGTAAGGCTTATTTACCGCCACGTGCATTAAATCGGAAACCAACCCCCAACATCAGATTATTGGGATTTTTAAAACGATAAAGCTGATAACCGACATGCAGAAACAGATTTTTTGTCATATTAGCCTTCAAGGCAAATATCTGATAAAATGAATCAGTATCAGCACCTTTACATATAAAATTTTTTCCTATACCCAAATTTATCGAAAATATAGGCATCACAACCTCTGCTCTAACGGATAGACCTACGGCATATTGTTCTCTAGCTGACGGACGATAGAATTTAATATTTTCACTATCAATGGAAGGTTCTGTATTTGCGATATGCTTTGCAATATTTGCACTTTCATCATATTGCATATCCAACGAAATACCGGCACGAAAATACCTGCTAAAATTATACAACGGATTAAAATTGATGCCGGCAATTGCAAAAGAACCAGGCACTAACAAAGCCGCTCCTTGCTCTAACAATACTCCTTTCTTTTTAGTTGCCCCATAAACGATAAGATCATAACTTACATAAGAATGGAATTTCACCCTTTCAGCAATAAGGGATTCCTTAAACACCTCTCGCTTTCGAGCTGGTACAAAATAATGTGCGAAGCCTATACTTCCACCAATCGTATTAACACCTGCATTAGGGTAGCGCGTGTTTCCATTAGAATAATGTGTCAAACCGACACCTACACGCAAATGAGTTGATGCTGCCAATTTCCAATTTAAAAGAAGTCCGACATTGATATAAGCATTAATTTTAGAGCCTACAACTCTATTATAAGCATTCGTTATCTCATCATATTTTTTCCATCCGAAGGAGGCTCCAAAATTCCATTCATAATCCAAAGACAACCTGGTATTTAAAGCTATAATCCGCGAACTTTGAAAAACATAGACAGCCAATGGGCAACCCAATTCCGCTGAATTACCGAATGTGTTATATCCAACACCGATACCCTGATTTGCATAAGGATAGTATTCTCCCAAATAATGATTAGACAAAAATTTAAAGCCGTATTTCAAATAAGCAGAAAAATTCTTACGCATAGGTGTATGCCTGGCATTTTCTCCTCTAAAAAAAATGTCAGTAGGAAATATATAAGCAGGCCTGATATCTGCACCTAAAAAATGCACCGATTTATAAGTAACAGAATCTCTTTTGTTGCCATATAGTGCATGTACAGACAAAAGCATCAAACAACAAACTATCCACCTAAAACACACTGACATACAATTTTAAAATTTAATACGTCCTTCTGTTTTAGGAGAGACTTGGCCTTGCTGTTTAATATATTCCATCAAGGTTTCTGCCATCAAAACAGAAGTCTTTTGTTGGTCTACTACATTTGACAATCCTGCAGAATAACCATCTTTTCCAGCTGCAACATAATCACAGGTAGCCATATGATATATACGATTTCTATCTATGGGCTTCTCCCCAATTGTCAAAGAGGTTACAGTCTTACTTTCCCGATTAAAGACCACTCTCACCTCTTTGGATACCTGTGGAAATGTTCCTCTACCCAATTCAACAGTGGCCAAGAAATCAAATAATTTAATAACATCATCTCCTTTCAGCGACACGACTTCCAATTCATTACCGAAAGGCAAAATAGAAAGAATATCACCTTTTGTAACTTTACCTTTATGCAACTCTTCACGAATACCGCCAGAGTTGGTAAGAGCAAAATCCACATGCAATTGCAATTGCTCCGCTTTCCATTTTAAGGCATCCGCAATAAGATTTCCCAATGCAACTTCACCATAACGGCCTAAATTTTCTTTATCATGGAATAAGACAAAGGTATCAGTAGCCTCGCCTATGATTGTCTGCAAATCTTTATTGGCAACATCCACATAAGGTTGCAAAACAGCTTGTAAAGTTTCATGAGGATGCACATTGCTTACTGGTAGAGGCTTCCAATCAAAAGAAATGATATCACCACTACGTACTTTCACTTTTCCTTCACCTATAAATCGTCCACTTTGATTTGCAGTCACTATCCATGTCTCATTTACACGCAGAGGTTTTTCAATGTAAGAATGAGAATGACCGTCAACAAGAATATCTATACCCTCTACAGCTACTGCCAATTTTTGAGAAGTAATGTACTCAGGAGTAGATTCTGTAAATCCTAAATGTACAATTCCTATTACCAAATCTACCCCCTGCTGCTGCAAGATTTTCACAGCTTTGCGAGCTGCTTCCACTTCATCAACAAAAGTCACATCTTGAACATTAACACTTATCTGTGCCGTTGCCTTAGTCAATATGCCAAAAAGTCCCACACGCACCCCATTTACCTCTTTTACCAAAGTTTCTGCTCCCAATGGTTCACCTCTATAGAATACATTAGAAATAACAAAAGGAAAATTTGCCAAATGCATCTGTTGCAACAATGTATCCACAGGTTGATCAAATTCATGATTTCCTAATGTTACTGCATCATATTTCATATAATTATATGCCAATATATCCGGACGAGCACAAAACATATTGGAAACGGCCTGCCCTGTATTGAAATCACCTGCATCAAGCAACAAAATTTTATTAGAATACAACTTTCTCAAACTATCAATGACTGTTGCCCGTTCCGCCATCCCCCCTACACCACTAACCGGCAAAATACTTCCATGGCTATCGTTGGTATGCAACAAAACTATGGTTTGTTCTCTTGAGGCACAAGCAACCATAAACAAACCGACATACATCCACATCACCACACAACAGTAATTCTTTAATTTAAATCTATGTAAAAACATTGGCGTTATATATTAAATTTGAGGACCAAGATAATACAATTTTCTAACTTATCGAAAAATTCCAACAAATCACTATCTTTGCCAATAACTTAAACTAAGTATAAACCCAACAATCATGATTAGAGGATTTGGAAGTGACAATTTTTCCGGAGTATTACCGGAGGTATTTAAAGCACTGGAAGAAGCCAGCTATGGTCATCAGCACTCTTATGGCGAAGATGAATATTCTGCAAAAGCCATTGCTGATTTTAAAGCAATATTCGGAGAGCATATTGAAGTTTTTTTTGTATACAACGGCACAGGAGCCAATATCCTCAGCCTATCAGCTTTTACACGTTCGCACCATGCTATCATTTGTGCAGAAACAGCACACATCAATGTTGATGAATGTGGAGCTATTGAAAAACAAAGTGGCAGTAAGTTATTGACTGTACCAACATTTGACGGCAAACTTAACATCGGATTGATTGAAAATCATATGCACGGATTTGGAGACCAACACCATGCTCAGCCTAAAATTATTTCATTGACACAGTGCACAGAATTAGGTACAGTCTATAGCCGGGAAGAGTTGAAGGAAATATGTGACTATGCACATGCACATAATATGTATGTACATATGGATGGAGCGCGTCTTTCCAATGCTGTCGCCTATTTAGGCTGCTCCCCCCGAGAAATCACAGCAGATGTAGGCATTGATGTTTTAAGTTTTGGAGGTACTAAAAATGGCATGATGTTTGGAGAAGCAGTTATCTTTTTCAACACTTCAACAGCAAACGAAATACCTTTCATCCGCAAACAACTAATGCAATTACATTCGAAGACTCGGTTTATTGCTGCCCAATTTTCGGCAGTATTAAAAGACAATCTATGGCTCAAAACAGCATCTCATGCCAATCGCATGGCTCAAAAACTGGCAAATGAAGCAACTAAAATACCTGGAGTTCGGATTACCCAAGAGGTACAAGGCAATGAAATATTTGCCATCATCCCTCGTGACAAAATACAAGTATTACAAGAAAAATGTTTTTTCTATGTATGGGACGAAAATGCTTCAGAGGTTCGCTGGGTATGTTCTTTTGATACGACAGAAAGTGATATCATAGAATTTGTAAATTTATTACGTGCTGAACTCTGCTAATATGCATGAATTTGTTGAGACAGAAGACGGAAGCGTCACTCTATATGTGCCAGAACTGAATGAACATTACCATTCAGTTCATGGTGCAATACAAGAAGCCCAACATATATTTTTAGGGGCTGGATTTGATTATTGGCTGGATACTCATCCTAATACACCTTGTCTTCATATTTTGGAAGCAGGATTTGGAACCGGGCTTAATGCATACTTGACATTATTACACGCCCACGAAAAACAACAACCGGTCTGTTACCATACGCTTGAAAAATATCCATTATCACTAGAAGAAATAAAACACCTAAACTATACTATGCAGATTGACTCTTGTGATAAATCATTATTTAATACAATACATACAATCCCTTGGGAAACAGAACAGCAACTGACACCTTTCTTCAGTATATGTAAGCACAAATGCGATTTTCGTGATTTTGATATGCCACCAATATTTGATATTGTATATTTTGATGCTTTTAATCCCGAGGTTCAACCCCATCTTTGGACGACAGAAGTATTTACCCATTTTCACACATCTCTCCATCCGGATGGAATACTTGTTACATATTGTGTAAAAGGAATCGTAAAACAGGCTCTACGGACTGTTGGATTTACAATCAAACGCCTCCCAGGACCTCCTGGGAAACGAGAAATGTTACGAGCACACAAAATATAGCATATTTCAAATTATAAATTTGAATACAATGACATCAAAAGAAATCAAGCAACTTCTAGATGAAAAATACAATGAATATTGTCGCTCTGATTTTTTTATAGAAACAGATCCCATACAAATACCCAAAACTTTTGAAAACAAGGAGGATATTGAAATATCAGGATTTCTTGCAGCCTCACTAGCATGGGGACAACGTCCGACAATTATCAAAAAATGTAAGGAACTAATGCACTATATGGATTACGCTCCTTATGATTTTATCATGCATGCGACAGATTCAGAGTTTGAACGTTTCAAATATTTTAAGCACCGAACATTTAATGGCTATGACTGTATTTATTTTATACGGTCGCTAGCAAATATCTACCGGAACAATGGAGGACTTGAAACCATCTTTACCGCTTCTTGGCAACAAAATCAAAACATGTTTAAAGTTTTAAGCGACTGGTATCACTGCTTTACGCAAATTCCAGCAGAACCTAGAGTTTTACGCCATATTGCTAATGTTGATAAAGGCTCTGCTTGTAAACGAATCAACATGTTTGTACGCTGGATGGTTCGTAAAGATTCCAAAGGTATTGACTTCGGCTTATGGAAAAATATTCCCATGGCTGCTCTATTAATTCCTCTAGATTTGCACACCGGCAATGTCAGTCGCCAACTAGGATTGTTAAAACGTAAACAGAATGATTCTATAGCCGTAAAAGAACTAACGGAACGTCTTCGAGAATTTGATCCAACTGATCCTATTCGATATGATTTTGCCTTATTTGGACTTGGAGCCTTTACAAAAGAATAAAAACAAGATTACATAAATATTATTCGATTTATTGAATTATGAGAAAAAGATTATGCCCACAATGCAAAATAGCAAATTTTTACGTACTAAACCCTCAAGGCGAGCGTAGATTAGTTTATGTTTCAACAGATTTTGAGGTAATACCTTCCAAACCAGGTGAAAGCCTTGAAGGATTCGATATAGAAACCATCTATTGCCTTGGATGTTCATGGAGCGGATCTCCT
>CAJJNP010000105.1 GCA_905193145.1 uncultured Odoribacter sp.
GATAATTTAATAGATGGTTGGAAGACCAAAATTCGTTGACATGAGCTACTTGGAAATACGAGAATAGCTCTTTTGAAAGACGTTGCTGATGAAGCAGGGCAATGTTGGTATAGGAGGACATCAGAACATTTTGGACAGGCTTTTTTTGCATGAAGGTAATCGCTTCGTCCCATTTTTCGTGGGTGATTAGATAATGTAGTTGATAAAGTCGTTCATCCTCATTTTTGAGTTGGCTTAAGATGATCCCGATAGCGAAGAAAGCCATGAGCAGATTTAAAGCGAATCGTTTTTTGTCTGTTAATCGCTGTAAAAGATGATATGTCCCGTAAGCTAATAAGGGAGATATTAAAAATGAAGTGATAACGATACCAAGTGGATGAAGTAAGTCTTGTGTAATAAAACAAGCTATACCTATCCAAGCTTGTGTTTCATTGATGTCGAATTTATAATAAGTTAAGATAGGCAGTAGGATTGTAACGAGTGTATATAGAATCCAAGCAAGAAGTGAGTGTTTTTTCTTCGAAAAAACTTCATCGAGGAAGATGAGAATAAGATATAAATAACAGCCTATTCCAGTAAAGAAATAGCAAATCGGTAAGTTGATTAGGATCAGAAGTCTTTTGCGTTTGCCTTCCTTTTCATGAAGAGTTATTCTTGCAAGTAAAAGGGTAATCTGAAGTCCAAAAATGAGTCCCAATGATGCGTTAGGGCTTAAATAGAAGAAAACCAGTGAAGTGATAGGAATCAGTTCCCATGAGACATTTCCTCCAATTTTCCAATGGCAGATCAGGTTGCGATATAATATACTGGTTAGTCCGACTCCGGCTCCTAAAATCCATCCCCCAAAATGATTTAAATGATAAAACTGTGTGAAAAACTCCCCTATATAGGCAGATAATCCTCCTGGATTATAAACTATTTCGTTGAAATAGTCTTTGTTCCATTCAAACAATCGTAACTGCTCGGCAAAGAGCAGATGATGATTATAGAAAAAGGCATAAAGGATTACTGTAAATAGGACGAATGGTAGTAGCCCGTAGGAAAATGTATGAAGTTGTTTCATATTTACCATGGATGAATAAAATCTTCTTTAGAATAAGTCTTAACTCGTTCGTTCATTGTACTATCTTGTTCCTCTTCTGTCCGGTTGAACAGGCGGTATAACCACGCAATTGGCGTGAGGATCAAAAAATAAGTAATTCCCAACAGGATTGGTGAGGTGATCTTGTTTAACAGGTTTCCGAAACGAATCCAAACCGTACGTATTTTCTTGTATATGTGAATCCAATTCATAGGACATTCAAAATAGAGTGTAAATAAAGGGGGCAATCACTGTATTGCTTGTAGAGATTAGCAACAAGCCAATCAATAGCAAGAATATTAATACAGGTAGCAACCACCATTTTTTTCGTTCTTTTATAAAAAGTAGTAAGTCTTTCAATGTGTCCATATTTTATGATTTTTGTATGTTATTTTTATTGATTATATAATTCCCTAAAACCAAGAGATCTAAGTTGGTTGTCATAAAACAGCGGTATGCATCTTGAGGGGTGCAGACAATAGGTTCGCCACGTACGTTAAAACTTGTATTGATAAGCAAAGGGTAGCCTGTTAATTGTTCGAATGCCCGTAAAAGCTTCGTTAATTTGGGATTACTTTGTTCTTCAACAGTTTGTACGCGTGCGGAAAAATCCACATGGGTAACTGCCGGAATATCTGATTTTGGTAACGCCAATCGTTCTGCGGCATCTAAATCTTGATAATGCTTTGGCAATGGTATCCGATGTTTCAGAGAAATGTTGGTTGTTATCAGCATATAATTGGATTCGGTCAGCTTTTCAAAATAATCGCCGACTTTTTCTTTTAATATAACTGGAGCAAATGGTCGGAAGCTTTCTCTGAACTTGATTTTCAAATTTAATCTTTTTTGCATCTCTTTATCACGGGGATCTGCCAAGATACTTCGGTTTCCTAATGCACGTGGGCCAAACTCCATACGCCCTTGAAACCAACCTATACATAAACCGGAAGCTATGTGTTTAGCCACTTCTTCATATAAAAATGCTTCATCCAAATAGTGATAAGAAATGTTATTCGAGTCCAAAAAATCTTGAATCTCATGCTCTGTATATTGAGGACCGGTTTGGGCGAAGTGCATCTTGTCTCCGTTCATCCCGGCTTTTCGTGAATGTCCTTGGTAAATATAATAAGTGGCCCAAGCCGCTCCTAATGCTCCTCCTGCATCTCCTGCGGCAGGTTGGATGAAGACATGCTCAAATAATTGTGAACGAATGATTTTACCATTTGCTACGCAATTTAGAGCGACTCCTCCGGCTAGACATAGGTTGGAACAGCCAGTGAGCTTTTGGGCTGTTTGAACAATTCTCAATAGTATCTCTTCCAATACGATTTGAGCTGCAAGTGCTAGACTTGCGTGTTCTGGGCGTATTTCGCTTTCTGCCTTTCGAGGTTTCAATTGAAATAATTGTTCCCAACGCTTTTCATGAACCATTCGCATTTTTTTGTGGAAGGAGAAATAATACATATTCAATGATATAGAACCATCGGGATGGATCGTCAGTAGATGTTGTTTGATCTGATCGACAAATTTTGAGGTTTGTCGGTCAGATCGATCGGCGTAAGGGGCTAATCCCATCATCTTATATTCCCCGGAGTTCACCTTGAATCCTAAATAATAGGTAAATGCAGAATAGAACAAGCCAATAGAATCAGGAAATCGCATTTCTTTTATTAATTGAATTTGATTGGCTTTCCCATGAGCGATAGATAGTGTATTCCATTCTCCTACACCGTCTACTGTTATAATCGCAGCTTCTTGAAAATCTGAACCGAAAAATGCGGAAGCCGCATGTGACAAATGATGTTCCGAGAACAAAAGTTTACAATGTTGTTCATCGAATTTTCCTAACTTGCGTAATTCACGCTTGAGCATTCGTTTGCAAAAAAGTTTTTCTTCAATCCATATTGGTATTCCTTTAATGAACTGTTCCACCCCCCATGGTGCGTATCGATAAAAGATTTCTAAAATTCGCTCAAATTTCAGATAGGGTTTTTCGTAATAGATAATTGTGGAGATATCACACAATAAAATTCCCGCTTGCTGTAAACAATAACGGATTGCATTTGCAGGAAAAGATGCATCGTTCTTGATTCGGGTAAAGCGTTCTTCTTGTGCGGCAGCTATGATCTCGCCATCTTTTATCAAAGCTGCGGCTGCATCATGATAATATGCGGATATACCTAAAATATAGCTCATTTTATTATTAATTGTATAGGTCGGCTGCATCCTGATTACCCATTTGTAGATAGATCGATCGGATTGCTTGCCGGATTGAATCATTCGATTGCCAATTTAATTCTTGTTTGTACTGGATGATCTTATGGCAAAGCTCTTTGAGTCCGTTAAATTTCGGATTTCCGTTTCGGAGTATATATTCAATGTAAGGAAGAGCCAGATCGGGTTGATCGAGCCGTAAATGGATTGCAACTAAGTTCTGTGCTGTTTGAACCGTGGGATACAGGCGGAAACTTCGTGTGTAGAAGAAGATAGCTAAAGGATATTCTTTTCGGATCTCTGCGAATTCTCCTCCTTGACCAAGGAAGGTGAGGTCGTAAGGGTTATCCGTGATACGAACCCGGAGAATATCCAAACATAATTTTTCATTCTTGCTATTAAGTGCGTACTGATACAGTTGATCCATGGATTGATACCAGTTTTTTTGTCGTACGTAGTTTGCTGCGATCTTTTCTACTTCTGTTTTAGGGGTAATTGTAGAGAGATCTTTTTCATAGAATGGGAATCCTTTACGCAGTTGTAAGCAAGCATATTCTCCAGCTAAGGAGTCAAACTCTAAAACAGGAAAGTTGTATAGATCTTCTGAAGTGCCGATTTGTAGTTTTTTGTTGGAAAAACAGGATTGGTTTTGCCGAAGAACTTCCAAAAAGCAATTTGCGATCACCCGATGCCCTTCGATAGTAGGATGTACATGTTCCAGCAATAATTCTCGTCCGGGAATACCGAACGGGCTTTTTCGGTTAAATTCCTCTTCGGTATTTACCAAGTAAATATTATCGTCATCTTTGGCTAATTCTCGGATGATCTCATTAATCTCTTTGGATGCTCTAAATCTAAGGGCGTCCAAGTCTCGTGCCCGACTGAAGGATGTGTATGCTGCTATGCTATCTTGTGCTTGCAATTGTTCTTGTGCCAGTTGATAATATTCATCGGCGCTATGTTCGTCAGACGATATGCTTTTGAAAGGCTTTAAGTCTTTTAAATTAACTCCGACAGTTGAGAAGAAAACTGGTATTTGGTGTTTTTTGAACAGATTAAGTACTAATTTCATATTGTTTTGAAACTGTTCCAGCCCTTGTTGAAATAGTTTGCTTTTGTAGGGGATCACTTGCTCTTTGACCACATATTTCATCAAGTTGTCTGAGAACTCCTTTTGAGGGCTTAAGTGGCTTTTTAAAGAATCGAGCCATTGAGTAAGACGTAACTGACGCAAACGGATTGCCCAACGGATAAATGTTGGATGGCTACCGAGTGTATTATTGGAGCCTACACCCAAAGCTCCGTAATACTCGTTGTGTCCACCATAAATAAAAATCGCATCTGGCTCAAAATGAACGAGTTCTTGCGTAAAATCGTAAAAAGTGTAACTGTTGATTGCAGTCAGAGCTAAATTGATGATCTCGATATCTTTGTCTGGATTTGTCTTTTGCAATTGGTATTTCAGCATTCGTTGGAACGAAATATTATTGGGATAGGGAAATCCCATTGCTGCTGATTCGCCCAGAACAAAAATTCTGAATGTGTTTTTTTGTTTCTTTTTCCGAAAAAACTCTACATTTCCGTTTGTGGCTTGTGATTGAGTAAAGTACCTTCTACTGATGTTTTTGTTGAGATATAAATATTTGCCATTCGCTGTTTGCAAGAAAAGATGGTCTAAATCTACACCATATCCGAAAGCTCTCAATCCACACTCTATTCCGATAAGAAAAAGCGAGGAAAGAAATAGATAGATACCTATCATCAGCAGATATTTGGATGTTTTACTCATATTAGGCCGTTTACATTGTGATGATTAAGGACTGTCTTGCATTTTCTTGTGTTAATGAAAAATGCAAAAACAGTCCTTAAATAGATCTGATTTATTTAACGGTAACTTCTATTACTTTACTATAATTATAGAATCCGCCAGGGTTAACAGCTAAGGCTCCTACCCGGAAGTAGAAAGTCTTTCCGCTTTTGAGATTCTCGAACGTATGAGAATAAGTGGCAATGTCTAATTCGGTCTCCGTACCAAGTTTTACAGATTCTTTAGCCGTAAAGGTGTTTTTATCCACATACGGAGTCTTGCAGTAGTAGAATTCTACTGCTTGTATTGTTTTATCTAAAACATTGTCTACGGAAGTTTTAACCGTAACTTTGCCTGTTTCGTTGGATGTCGCTTCTGCCGATATGCGCAAAAACGGTGTTACTTCAAAGTTCATCTGTTTTGAACCTGAGACTTCCATTTCGATCGGTTCTACTGTTTCAAAAGGCCCTTCGGCTAAAATCTTGTATTTACCGGTAAATACTGCTGTATTCGAGAATGTGCCATCTTGGCTCACCCATGAATCGTTGGGTTGTACAGACCATTCGTCATTATAAAACTCATACATACGTATTTTTGTCCCGTTTTGAGCTTGTCCGGGGACATTTTCTTTTGTCTCTTTGTCTATGATCGCTCCACTTAGGGAAGCGGTAGGTGCGTCATAGTTGTCAAGCCCGCAGGAGCACAAGCCACAAATTAGTGTTGCATATAAAAATATTTTTTTCATGTCTTTAAATATGAAAAGATTAATAACCCGGATTTTGTTCTAATAAATCGTTTTGAGCTACACCCGGAATCTCCAAGTAGTATTGTTTGTCCAAAAACGTTTTGGGCAGATTCAAGGTATTGACCGATTTCTCGAAAACATATTTTTTGGTCTTATAGTCCAACCAAGGAATTAATGCCGAGAAAGTTGTGTTGTTCATTACTTTGGAAGCAACACGCCAACGGACCAAATCCCAGTAACGTAAATTCTCGAATGCCAATTCTACGCGTCTTTCGTTTCGGATATCATCCATTGTCAAGCTATTTTTCTCCTTGATACCAGCACGTTTACGTACTTCGTTCACTTTTTGGAGAGCTTGGTCTTTTAGTCCCAATTCGAAAGCGGCTTCCGCATAATTCAGCAAGGTTTCTGCATAACGGAACACCATAAAGTTCGTTTCGGAACGGTCCATTTCTACTCGATTGGTAGGATCCATGAATTTCTTGATATAAAATCCTGTACGACTGCAATCACCTGCCATGACGAGCCCATCTTTACCTCCGGTTTTCATAGACGGATCTTCGCTGAACACATCCGTGAATGCCGAGGCAGCCTCTTTGGAGCCATCATTTTTGATAATGCCGCGTCTTACTTCCAACTCTCCGTTTTGCCAAGGAGAACCTGGGTAAAGAATAGAGGCGAAGAAACGCGGGTCTTTATCCTTGAAAATATCTTCTGCGTTTTCGTAATAGATCAGATTTCCACTTGCATCGGTTGTTTTTAACGTACCAGGTGTTCCATCTATATACTCATATGATTCTACTAATTCCAACGTCGGACTTGTATTGGTTCCCCAGTCAATTTTGAAGGAGGGAGCGGCCATAGCATAATCGAAATTATGCGCTTTGTCAGGAGATGCAAAAGCTTTTACAAAGATAGCTTCGCTGTTCATTGTTTTGTCTAAGAACAGTTGTTGGTAGTTGGCAGCAGGATCCGGATCTTGATTGAATAGAGCGAACTTGCCTGATTTAATGATCATGTCAGAGGCCTCCATGGATCTTTTGAAAAAGTCGTTTGCCTTATCTGCAGGAATACCTACCAAGCCATTCAACTGTACGGTGCCATAGCGACTGATGGAGCCTGCATAAAGCAGAGCTCTTGCTTTCAAAGCGGCTGCGGCATATTTGGTTACACGGAACTGGTCTGTAGATCCGTAGGATTCAGGCAAACCGGCGATCGCTAAATCACACTCTTCAGCAATGAAGTTCCAGACTTCTTCTTCCGTATTGCGCGGAACCTTTAGTTCTTCTACGTTGTTTCCGGTATATTCTTGTACCTCTTTTATCAAAGGTACACCACCATAGCGTTTTGCCATTGTGAAATAGTGGAATGCCCGTACAAAGTGTGCTTCCGCTGTCCAACGTTGTTTCAAATCCTCGTTCAATGTAGAGGTTTGGATGTTTTGCAAGAACACATTGGCGATACGTATTTTATTGTATTCCCATTGTTGCAAGCTGGAGAGATCCAATACCGGGGTGTAGGGATAGCCCCATGAATAACTACGCATGGATTCGTCTGTGTAATGCCCCAAGGTACCCCAGTTAATCAACCATGCATGAGGTTCGACGAACATATCTTCGTACATTCCGGCCATATAAGCGTTGACCGCATTCTCATTGGACCAAACCAAGTCTTCAGATATAATATCCATAGGATCACGGTCCAAGAAGTCGTTGACACAGGACGACATGCTAAATAGCCCACACAAAGACAGTACTAATAATTTTATGCTTTTCATATTTTAATCAAATTCTTAAAATGTAACATTTACACCAATATTCCAAATTTTCAACTGCGGATATAAGATTCTATCGCTACTGGGTGCTTCTGGGTCGCCAAACGGCAGATTATCAAATGTCAGTACGTTATTTCCGGATACATACAGACGTAATCTTTCAACATAAACCTTGCTTAACCACTCTTTGGGGAAGGTGTAGCCGAACTCGATGTTTTTTACACGCAGGTAGTATGAGCTGATGTGGTTGAAGGTAGAAACACGAGTGTTAGATGGCTTCCCGGAGTTCCATGTTGACGGATATTTCCCCGGAATCCATGCCGATTCAGGATCATACAAGTCTTCGCGATGCCATCGGTCCATAAAGCATTCCAATGTATTGGACCCGTTGAACATGGCATTACCCAAACAACCAGACATATATACATTGTAATTGGTTGCTCCTTGCATCAACAAGGAGAAGTCGAAACCTTTCCAAGAGGCACTCAGGTCCAAACCGAAATAAATTTCTGGCGTGTTGCTACGGGTAATTGGTTGAATATCGTTATTATCAATTACGCCATCGCCATTGAAATCCTCGTATTTCAAGTCGCCCGGCATCATAGTCGTGTTGCCGGCGTCATCTTGGATTGCCCAGTTATTGATGTCTTCTTGATCTTGGAACTGACCTACACATTTGTAACCGAAAGACATATTATTCCAACGATCGCTAAAGTTACTGGTCCAGTTCTTATAGGAGTTGATTGGATCAGCTTGTTCAATGTGGCGGTTTTTCGCGCGAGTGAACGACATATTACCTTTGACCGAGTAAGTCCAGTCTCCTACTGTATTTGTGTGTCCTAATACCAACTCAAAACCTCGGAAATCATCACTGTTTAAGTTTTCTTGTGGGAAAGAAGCTCCAAAAGTGTTGGGTAATGAACCGGAACGGTATGCAAATAAGCCGTCGCGTTTCCGGTAGAAAACATCTACACTTGCTTCTAATTTACGATTCCACAAAGATGCATCGAAACCGACATTTAGTATCTTGGATGTCAACCAAGAATATTCTGTGTTAGCCAATCCTTTTGTTATCAATGAATTGACTACATCGCTACCGAAGATATAATTTGTTCCACCCGGATAGTTGTAACCTGTCAGGTATTGGAACGGAAGAACTTGCGGATTACCGCTAGAGTCCAAGAATTGGTCATCCCCCATGACGCCATATGATGCTCTGATCTTTAAGTTGTCAAAAATTTGGGTGTTATTCTTGATAAATGATTCTTCGGATAAACGCCATCCTACGGATACGCTCGGGAAGAATCCCCAACGGTTGTTTTTGTAGAATTTTGCGGAACCATCTTCGCGAAAAGAGAATTCGAATAAATATTTGCTTGCGTAATCATAATTGATACGTCCTACAAAAGATGCGTTGGCCAATTCGCTTGCTACACCTGCGTTATTTTTGTTCTTGTCCGAACCTGAATTTATTTGGTCAAGGGCATCAATTGCAAATTGACGGTAGGCCTGCAAATAATCATCCAAATCTTCACGTTGTTCATACAAGAACAAAGCCTGCACATTGTGTTTGTCAAGGAATGTGCGATTGTAATTCAGAGAGAACTGAAGCATGTTCTGCTCTTGTGTGTAATCTTTGCGAGTCAAGTTGGACGGCGAGTTTCCTGTGAAAACCGTATTGTATTTACCAGATTCCTTATCGTATGAATAGAGTTTGAACTCTTTCGCAAAGGTTTTGAATTCTTCTACTTTTGTCAAATAGGAAAATAAAACCTTGGCTGACAGTCCTGGAATAAACGGCATATCATATTTTAAGGAGAAAACACCATTGAATAATTTCTTACGTTCTTTTCGATAGCCAGAAACATCTGCATCTGAACGTGCCAGGGGATTTTGGAAGTTGGTTAATCCATAGTGCTTACCTTCTTCGTCGTTGGCGTATGGAGAATAGTAAGGGTGCATACGGGTGATACCGTGAATGATATAAGTATCGTCGTCATAAGGTGCCATCTTGTCTTGTACATGTCCGCTTAACTGCGCATCTGCGGTCAAATACTTGGAAATTTTCGCAGAGATGTTGGAACGGAAGTTGTAACGAGAGAAATTGATATCTTTTGTGGCATACAAGCCTTCTTGATTTAAGTAACCTACTGACATGAAGTATTTCACTTTTTCGGTTCCTCCGTTCACATTGATATTATGTTGAGTCTGTGGAGCATTCTTGCGGGTTAGGATGTCTTTCCAGTCGTAGCTTTTGTATCCTTCTTGAGTGCCTTCGCGGAACAAGGCTAATTTATCCGGTCCATAAACGGGGGCATTCCCTCGGTTGATCGCATCTTCATCGGTCAACTCTGCGTATCCGGCAGCATCTACCATATCTGGATAGCTTGTGAAGTTCTGCCAGCCGATAGATCCGTTGTATGTGATCTGCGCTTTCCCTTCTGCACCTTTTTTGGTCGTGATCAATACGACACCATTACCTGCCTTCACTCCATAGATGGCTGCGGAGGCGTCTTTTAATACGGAAATGCTTTCGATTTCGTTTGGGTCTACTTGGAAACCTGGTTGTTCAACTCCATCTACCAAAATCAGAGGTTTCCCGAATCCGCGAATATCCACGCTAGATTCGGCACCCGGCGTACCGCCTGTGTTTTGTACACGGATACCCGGTAGACGACCAGCCAAGGCATTCGAGATATTGGCTACCGGGGCTTGGATGATTTCATCTGCACCAATTGCTGCAACGGCACCTGTCAGGTTTACTTTTTTTTGTGTACCATAACCGACGACTACAACTTCGTCTAAACTCTGCGAGTCTTCTTTTAAGACGATTTTGTACTCCGAATTTTGGTTAACAACGAGTGATTGTTCAATATATCCGATATAGGATATTGTCAGTTTGTCACCATTATTTACTCCCTCTAAGGTGAAGTTACCATCGATGTCTGTAACTGTACCATGTGTTGTACCTGCTACGACAATATTCGCTCCAATAATGGGGATACCGTTTTCATCGACAACTGTGCCTTTTACTGTCTTAGCGTTGACATAGTTTTGTTTAGAACTCGTTTTTGTTACGATTGATTCTGGACCAACCTTTGTGTTAGAATGCCATGGCGTAGCCATTATGGTCGGTGAGGTCATGACCGATAATAGCACTAAAGTGGCAAATACAGGTTCCTTTTTCATAATAAAATTATTTTGTTAATATTGAATCTAAACATCATTTGAGGCTTAGATTGTTATTGAGTTTATTTCATGAGTAAAATAAAATCAGACTGATAAATTTGTTCTTATATAAATTATGTATTAAAACACATCTTATGAAAATTACTTTTATCTGTTAAGTGCCTTATTGGACTTTGCTTATTATTTGATTTAAGTATACTTTATAGTAATCTGTGTTTTTACATAGTTCGATAAGAACTATGGTATTATGTAAAACATAATCTGTGATAAATTTAAAACTTTTACAGTCGACATCGCGACAAACAAATTTTAACTCATAGTATTCCCCAATGATCGCTAAGAATTTATAAAAATCAACTGTTAAAAATAAAATCAATGTGATTTTTTTATAAAAAACGCGTAACGAAATAAAAAAAATCATATCTTTGACCCGGATATGAGATTACATAATACCATAGTTCTTATCGAACTCATGCATCTTTTTTGAAACTATCACTGCAAAAGCTGTTTAGGTTTAGTTGATTTTCAATAAACAATATTTAAATAAAATGTCTATTTAGGGATATTCAGTAAATGTTCCCACAAAATACATGGCATATGAAGATG
>CAJJNP010000106.1 GCA_905193145.1 uncultured Odoribacter sp.
ACTTTATTATGAATTAAACATAGAAAATATGCTTGAAAACAGACGGGAAATCATCATCTCGTTGGTTTAAAAGGAACACCCCGTTGGTTTAAAACCAAGGCAGCCTTCCTTTTAAACCAACGAGGCGTTCCTTTAAAAGGAAAAACAGGTTACTGTATTATATTGAATATTTGCGGTTTATATCTTTATTTTGCTAATGCAGTTTATCTGCTAAACAGGTTGCACTTCGGTGTATACATCTCCGGCCAAGGAATATTCTTTAAGCCGTCTCCGATATAGAAACCCAGATGTGGTGGCTGATTATAACCTACATTTTGCCAAGCAATTCCCAAACGATACATAGGGTCGTGCATTAATGTATATAAACGATGTTCGGTAGGGATAGTAGTAGTATAGATATGTAGTTTACTTGGGTCTTCAGCATCACAGAGAACGACCTCTTCTCTCCAATCTCCCAGAATATCCGCGCTGATGTTAGGAACCGCCTTACTCCCACTAGTATGTCGGGCTCCGGAAAAAGTGCGTAGTGTTACGGGTTTCCAACCATTCCATTTAGTTATGACATTTTTATTCAGAATTTCGTCTTGCAAGTCACCATCCCAATAGATGCGGAAGCTGATAGATGGTTTTCTGTCTGCGATTTTTTCCCCTTTGCAGTTATAAACTCCCGGTGCTCCTGAGCTCCACATTTCGAATCCGCGGTGATTAGGGTCGATATCTGCCGCTAGTCCACGTCCGTTGTCTCCTTTTGTAGGACCTCCCCAAAGAATCTCTCCGGTTCGTGCGTCATGCATTTCATAACCGTATGTTTGCCAAGCCTCTTTTTCTTCGTGTACTTCCCATACCTGATATCCCGGACGGTCAGGATCCAGATTAGCTATATGCATGGCGTCTCCATGTCCCAGTCCCGTACTGTAAAGTACAGTTCCGTCATTATTAATCACGCAAGAGCCGTAGACAATTTCATCACAGCCGTCTCCGTCAACGTCGGCCACTGACAGATTATGATTACCTTGTCCATAAGCTCCTTTCCCTTTTATATCAGAAATATGTTCCCACCGTTTTATCAGCTTCCCTTTAATAAAGTCATAAGCTGTTAAAGTTGTTTTGGCGTAATAACCACGGCACATGATAACGCTTGGATGTATTCCGTCCAAATAAGCGACACAAGCCAAGAAGCGGTCTACGCGATTGCCATAGCTATCTCCCCAAGAACTGACTTCTCCACGTTCTGCTTCATAAGGAACGGTATGTAGTTCCTCTCCGGTTTTCCCACTGAAAATGGTGAGATACTCCGGACCCTGTAATACATAGCCACACGTTTTTTTATTCATTTCCAGGTTTCTCCAGTCTTTGTCCGGGTCATCTGTACCAAGGAATATCTTTTTCCCCTTTCCGTCTACCGTTCCGGGTGCTGTCTTGCAGACTAGTTCGGCTTTGCCATCGCCATTGAAGTCATATACCATAAATTGTGTGTAGTGTGAGCCCGCACGGATGTTTTTTCCCAAATTAATTCTCCACAAATGTTTACCGCTTAATTTATAGGCATCCAGATAGACGGGACCTGTGATTCCGGAATAAGAATTATCAGTCTGATTAGAAGGATTCCATTTAACTATAATCTCATATTCGCCGTCTCCGTCCAAGTCTCCTACGCTGCAATCTCCTGGAACGTAGGTATATTCCTGTCCCTCCGGATACTCTTCGGCAATTCCGTTCGAACGATTCAAGGCGATGCACGGTGGAGTAATTCCTTTTTCTGGACGGTTTAGTTGTATAGTCAGAAAGTCTTGTTCCCAGGCTTTCACTTCTTTGGAACTGTCTGTTTCTTTCCCTTTTACAACAGCTTTCACTACATATTTATCTTCTAGATTACCGGATTTGTCGGTCAGGTTGGTAGCTTGTTTTGAAGAAACTGATTTAAATAATTTGCCATTTTTATACACATTAAAGGCTGTCTCTTTTTCGTTACCCAATACGCGCCAACTGATGAAAACCCCATTCTCTGTTTTCACGGCTACTAATCCTCTATCTAAAGCTTCCATTTGTCTTTTCATTCCATAGGTCGGAGTTGTTGCTCCTTCTATGAGAAGGCAGAAAATCAAAACTGAAAAAAGTACTATGTTTTTCATTTTGCAGTTAATTAATTATTTGTAATTGATAGGCAAAGGAAGGCATATTCTACCTGTAATTGATGTACAAAGATACAAAAACATGGAAAAATGGAAGTAAGCTTCTTATGTTTCTTCACATTTTGCAGGTTTGAATTGTAGTTAATGGAATAGTATTATGATACATCCGGTATAGAAGTTTTCGCCTTACATTTGCTGAAAACTAATTAATGTATTATTAAAATTATATCATGAAAAGACGACTACTTCTCGTTGTGACATTGCTTGCCGGATGGAATCTCCTGTCGGCGCAGTCTCTTCCCGACCGGAAAGAGACATTAAAAACATTGGTGAAAGTCAACGATTATTTTATGAAAAAGTACGCTGATTTTACCCGACCAAGTTATGTGGGGAAATTCAGACCCAGTAATATCTGGACTCGCGGGGTATATTATGAAGGGTTGATGGCTTTGCATACTGTCTATCCCCGTTCGGATTATTATGATTATGCATATGACTGGGCGGATTTTCATAAGTGGGGATTGCGTGGTGGCAATATCACACGTAATGCAGATGACCACTGTTGCGGACAGGCATATATTGAACTTTATAAGATTTCCCCTGATCCGGCGAAAATAAAAAATATCAAAGTTTCAATAGATATGCTGGTAAATACTCCTCAAGTGGACGACTGGACTTGGATTGACGCGATACAGATGGGGATGCCTGTTCTTGCCCAGTTAGGCAGGCTGACAGGCGAACAGAAATACTATGATAAAATGTGGCAGATGTATTCTTGCTCCCGTAATGAGATAGGCAATGGACTGTTTAATCAAAAAGAGGGACTGTGGTGGAGAGACGCTAATTTCGTTCCTCCTTATAAAGAACCTAACGGAAAGAATTGCTTTTGGAGCCGGGGAAACGGATGGGTATATGCCGCATTGGTGAGAGTCCTGAATGAGGTTCCGGAGAATGATACACATCGTATGGATTATATAAAAGATTTCCTGTCAATGAGTAAAGCGTTGAAGGCTTGTCAGCGCGCAGACGGCTTCTGGAATGTAAGTTTGCATGATGAATCCAATTATGGGGGGAAGGAGACATCAGGAACCTCCTTATTTGTTTATGGCATGGCATGGGGAGTGCGCAATGGATTATTGGATAAAAAAGAATATATGCCTGTCATTGTAAAAGCATGGAATGCTATTGTGAAAGAGGCTGTACATCCGAATGGTTTCTTGGGATTCGTGCAGGGTAGTGGCAAAGAGCCTAAAGACAGCCAGCCGGTAACTTACAAGAGCGTTCCTGATTTTGAAGATTACGGAGTAGGATGCTTCCTGCTGGCTGGTACGGAGGTGTATAAAATAGATTGATGATAAAACTTGATAAAACATTGATATTTTGAAGTATGGGAAGATTTAAAGTTTTGAAGTTATTATTTCTCTTACTGCTGATACCTATGCTACTGGGGGCTAATAATAGAGAGAAATACAATTTTAATTCTCAATGGTTATTGCATATTGGTGATGTTCAGGGAGGAGAAAAGTTATTTTTTACTGATAAGGATTGGAAGAAAATAACTCTGCCTCGCGCTTTTAATGAAGATGAGGCTTTTAAAGTTGCTATTAAAGAAATGACAGATACCGTTTCCTGGTATCGTAAACATTTTAAGCTACCGAAAACAGCCAAGGGGAAAAAAGTATTTATAGAGTTTGAAGGAGTACGTCAGGGAGCCGATTTTTATTTGAATGGTAAACATATTGGGCTACATGAAAATGGAGTAATGGCTGTAGGCTTTGATCTGACACCGTATTTAAATTTTACTGGGGAGAATGTAATAGCTGTACGTACTGATAATGATTGGAAGTATAAGGAGCGGGCTACCGGCAGTCGATATCAATGGAACGACAATAACTTTAATGTTAATTACGGAGGTATTCCTAAAAACGTATGGCTGCATATCACGGATAAGTTATACCAAACATTACCTTTGTATAGTAACTTACGAACGACAGGAGTGTATATCTATGCGACAGATATATGTACTAAGAGCCGTAAAGCATTTGTTAATGCAGAATCTGAAGTACGTAACGAATATGATAAATCGTGCAATGTAAGCTATGAAGTATGTGTATATGATTACGACGGCAATTGGGTAAGTACTTTTAAAAGTGCTCCGGTGATAGTAAAATCTAAAGAGACAGTAAAGCTAAAAGCTGCCAAAGAATTGGAAAATCTGCATTTCTGGAGTTGGGGATATGGTTATCTTTATGATGTAAAGACAAGGTTGATAGTGGATAACAGGATTGTTGACGAAGTAGTAACTAAAACAGGTTTCAGAAAGACTCGTTTTAGTGGCGGAAAGATATGGCTGAATGACCGGGTTTTGCAAATGAAAGGATACGCCCAGCGTACAAGTAATGAATGGCCGGGAGTAGGCATATCGGTACCACCTTGGATGAGTGACTATTCTAATGGCTTGTTGATTGAGCATAATGCGAATTTCTTTAGATGGATGCATGTTACACCTTGGAAGCAAGATGTTGAATCATGTGACAGAGTAGGAGTGATACAGGTAATGCCTGCCGGAGATGCAGAAAAAGATGCCGTTGGCCGTTGGTGGGGACAGCGTTTGGAGCTAATGCGTGATGCTATCATCTACTTTAAGAATAATCCGAGTATATTGTTTTACGAATCAGGTAATGAGTCTATAAGTCGTGAACATATGCTTGAAATGATAGCTATTCGTGATATGTACGATCCTTATGGGGGAAGAGCAATAGGTTCTCGTGAGATGCTGGATATCCGTGAAGCTGAATGGGGCGGTGAAATGCTTTATATAAATAAGAGTGAGCATCATCCGATGTTTGCCACCGAATATTGTCGTGATGAAGGTCTGCGTAAGTATTGGGATGAATATAGCTATCCTTTTCATAAGGAAGGAGCAGGACCTTTGTATAGAGGGCAGGATGCAAGTGCCTATAATCATAATCAAGATATGTTTGCTGTAGAATTGATTCGGCGTTGGTATGATTATTGGCGTGAACGGCCGGGTACCGGAAGGAGAGTTAGCTCCGGTGGTGCTAAAATTATTTTCTCGGACACACAGACGCATAGTCGTGGTGAAGAAAATTATCGCCGGAGTGGAGTCGTGGATCCGTTGAGAATACCTAAAGATGGATTTTTTGCTCATAAAGCCATGTGGGACGGTTGGGTTGATACGGAAAAGGAACATACATATATCATTGGTCACTGGAATTATACATCTAAAGTGATTAAACCTGTGTATGTGGTTTCTTCAGGTGATAAAGTAGAATTATTTGTAAATGGTAAATCAAAGGGCTTCGGCAAACAGGATTATCGTTTTTTATTTACGTTTGATTCTGTCCAGTGGGAGAAAGGAATAATTGAAGCAGTGAGCTATGGCGAGAATAACAAAGAATTGAGCCGTTATTCTATAAAAACGATAGGAGAACCTCATCATCTGAAACTCACATTTATGCATGGACCAAAGGGACTTTTTGCAGATGGGGCTGACTTGGCTATACTGCAGGTTGAGGTTGTAGATGCGAATGGTGATAGATGTCCGCTTGCTGATAATATGATTAAATTTGATTTGCAAGGACCTGCCGAATGGCGTGGAGGCATTGCGCAAGCTACAGACAATTATGTATTGGCTAAAGAGCTTCCTGTCGAGTGTGGTATAACAAGAACTTTGATTCGTTCGACTGAACAGGCGGGTAATATCATGGTAAGGGCTACGACAGCTGGTTTACCTTCAGCAGAGCTATCATTAACCTCTAATCCTGTTGAAGTAAAGGACGGACTTAGCACGTTTTTTCCAAGTGAAAAGTTGATTAGTCGGTTTGACCGTGGTGAAACCCCGTTGACTCCTTCTTATCAGGACTCAAAAGTAGACGTAGGAATAAAATCCGCTATTGCCGGAATAAATAGTGAACAGGCTATTTATAGTTATGATAGTAACGAATTAAGTGAATGGAAAAATGATGGAAAATTGAGTACGGCATGGATTACTTATCATTTGGAGAGAAAAGCAGAAATAGATGATATTTGCATTAAATTGACTGGTTGGCGGAAACGTTCTTATCCTTTGGAGATTTTTGCAGATGATAAACTTGTTTGGAGTGGAAATACGGAAAAGAGTTTGGGGTATATTCATCTATCTGTCAAGCCTGTACGAACGGATAAAATAACTATCAAGTTGAAGGGAGAGGCAAAAGAATCGGATGCTTTCGGACAAATAGTGGAAGTTGTTGAGCCTAATGTTGGTGATCTTGACCTTCTTAGGGTAAAAGGCGGTGAAAAAACAAATAATGAATTGAGAATAGTGGAAGTTGAATTTTTGGAAACACTAAAGAAATAAATAGGATTGTGTTTGTTTAAGGTTGCCCCGGCTAGTTCTTTAATTTGAATTGGTTGGGGTTTATTCTTTGAAGACTAATAAAAAGGGCTCCTCATTTTGTTTGAGAAGCCCTTACCTATTGAAAACTGATAAGAGAGGGGAATATCTTAATTAATGAGTAAGTTGTTTTACCTTTATTGTTTTTTCATGTGTACATATTATTTTTGATTTCTCGTCTTGATAAACAATATTTCTAGATTTTTCACCTCTAATGTTGGTATATAATTCTCCCGCTGGAACTGTAAAAAGTACATTGTCGAATAGGATATTTTGTCCGTCCAAAATACTAATTTTATTATCTTGTGAGTTGATTTCCAGATTACGTAAGATAAATCCGTTAACATCATTCATTGCAGTAATGAGTTCTTGACTGTTGATTTTGCCGTTCTCAATAAGAATATTGCTACAGGGTACTTCCGGAATGCCATTGATGCTTAATACTTTATGGGCTGATTCTACAATAAAGTTCCTTATCTTTATATCTTTTATGACAGGAGTCAGTCTGTTCACAGCTCTTGGTGGAATGCGACTGGCCAATTCTCCCATATATCGTTTGCTGCCAAGCAAATCCCACTTAAAAGCTTCTCCTACATTCGTCATGCGTATATTTTCATATAGAATATCAGATACTCCTCCGGCTCGATTGCGGCGGGTTTTAAACCGTATTCCTACTTGTGTTCCATCGAACACACAGTCATGTAGGTAAATATTCTCTATTCCACCTGCAGTTTCACTTCCACAAGTAATGCCACCATGTCCGTCTTTGGCCAATGAATAGCGGATTACGACATTCTCGGTAGCCTTACCTACACGTAGTCCATCCTCAGCGCGTCCGGCTTTTAAAGTGAAGCAATCATCTCCACAATTGAGTGTGGAGTATTCTATCAGTACATTCTTACAGGATTCAATGTCGATACCATCGCCACTGGGAACTCCAATCGAATTTACAGTAATACCACGGATTATTACATTTTCACAGTAAATCGGACAGATGTTCCAGAATGCGCTGCGTTCCATAGTAATACCTTCAACCAATACATTAGTACAGTTAATGGGCGAGATTGTTTTTGGGCGATAGAATCCCCTTCCGTTCATACCGTCAAATATTCGTTGCGCTACCGGAGTGGTTGACGATATGTCATTTTCAACTACAGTATTTCCATTAGGTAGTTGTCTGATCTCCGCATTCATAGCTGGACCATAAATAATGCCCTTGCCGGTCACAGCTATATTATTTTCTCCATTTGCATAGATGAATGCCCCGGCTCCCATAATTTCAATTCCTTCGTGGCGAGTGAACACTGCAGGTAAATAACTTTCTACAGTTCCGGGAAATTCTATTTCGGCTTCGTCTTCTAAGTGGAGGTTCACATTGCTTTTTAGCACAATACGCCCTGATTTCCATTTCCCTTTGGGGATGACGACAGTCCCCCCCCCTCGATTGTGAACGTCCATGATCGTTTGATTGACAATAAGAGTGATAGGTTCATCTGCTTTGGCTCCCTTATCTGATATGTTGACTGTCAATTCAGGAAAGACAGGCCTTTTAAGATCAGGCATCTGAAACGGTATTTTGCCAATAGGGGCAATTTCTTCCGGCATGGCAATGGCGCCTACCTTATCTATAGTTACAATCTTTGCAGATTCGACTTGAGGCTGACAAGAGACTGACAAAAAGGGAAGTGTCAAAGCCATTAATAAATACGGTTTATAAATTCTCATAACTATCAAGAAGTTTATTTAAGTGTCCATATACAAGTATCATTCAATATTTCTTTTCCGGACTTCCCTTCTACACGAATGACATTTTCTCCGGGAGAAAGGGTTATATTATCCCATATGATCCGGTTAACCTTATCTTTTTTCTGTTTACCGATTTTTTTGTCATTAAGATACAGAGTTGCCTCATTTAGGTTGCTATATACTTTGACTAACGTGTTTGGATTAGTACGTTCGGTGAATCTACGGCTACAAATGTAGAGCATCGGTTCCGAATTCCAGTTCGCTTTATAAAAGTAGAAGACATCTTTTTTTACTTTGCGATCATAGGTAATAGTACCTTTGTCGTTAATACCATCTGTATCTCCTTCCTGTCGGATAGAGGATTGTGCATCTGCGAATTGCCAGATAAACTTAGCCCATAAATAGGGGCGTTCGGTAAATGCTGTCCAATAACCTTCGTGACAGATTGCCTGATATTCTTCAGGATGTTCTCTTTTAGGACGTTGGGTATTATGGTCGAGGGGACATGCGTGTTGATGGATACTGGCGCCGGCTCCATATTCCGATACTCCCACTGGCTGGTTATTAGAGTTCTTTTTTACATCATCAAAAAACTTTTCGGCAGATTGTTGAGAGGTTTTCCAACCGAAATATTTATTCCAAGCAATAAGATCGGAACAACCCAGATAATTAGTTTGGTCTACACAAGTTGCAAAAGCAGTCAGACGGGACGGATCCAGTTTTTTATACAATTCATTAATTTCTCTAACAAAAGGAACCGGATTATCATATTCTTGAAATTTCTTATTGTCGGTAATCAATAGCTCATTGAATATTCCCCAAAAACAAATAGAAGGGTGATTGAATTTTTGATATACCAGTTCTTTCAGGGATTGCCTGGCGTTATCCTCGAATCCTTTATTGTGTAAATAGCCGGTATATGCATATCCGCCGGGACCGCACATCGGGATTTCTGTCCATAATATAATTCCGTTTTGATCGCATAAGTCGTACATGGGTTCTGCGTGTGGATAATGTGCCAAACGCATAGCGGTCGCACCTACTTCTTTTATCAGGCTTATGTCTTTATCATAATCTTCTTGCTGTAAAGCACTTCCTTTACCTTTTACATCCTCATGACGGCAGAAACCATAGAGGTTCAGGTATTTTCCGTTTAGGAAGAAACCTTTTTCCGGGTCAGCATGAAAGTAGCGGAATCCCGTTTTTTGAGTTACTTTATCAATTACTTTGTCGCCATCATATAGTTCTACTGATACGTTGTATAAATAAGGATTCTCTTTTCCATTCCAAAGAATAGGATTAGTGATTGTAAGTGGCTGTTTAACGGTCTCCTCACTGACTGCTGTTATATTGCTGGTCACTTCTTTTCCATTAGTATCTGTGATGGTTGTTTTCAGTTTCAGACCGGATTTTACTTCTTTTAAAGAAAGAATACTCTCTACACAGATTTCGGCTTGTTGCTTGGTAATTCTATTCTGATGGATAAACACTCCTGGCGAGGCATAGAATACAGGAGAGATGCAATTCTTTTCTGTTATAATCAGATGACAAGGACGGTGGATTCCACCGTAGATATTAAAGTCTCCGCTAATTGGCAGGATGTCTGTACGATATGCATTGCTTACCCACACTTCCAGATCATTATTACCATTCTGTACAAAATCTGTGATTTCGAAGCAAAAAGCTGTGTAGCCACCTAGATGTTGTCCTACAGTCCGGTAATTTATGAAAATGTCAGCGGCAGAATTGACACCTTCGAAATAGAGGAAAAGTCGTTTATCTTTCATTTCCGGAGTAATTTCCAAATCACGTTTATATACCATCATTTCCCGATTGTATGTTGTGGTACCTTCCAGATAATTCGCATTCCAAGTGTGAGGAAGGGTTACCGGAGTAAGTGATGCATCTTTCTTATTACTGGTGAGTGGTTTATATCCCCAGCCTTTATCCAATAGAATAGAGGTGCGAGGATGGTTCTCTGCAAGGATAGAAGAATGGAACAAGAGCCCGATAATAACGAGGCATAAAGTGGATAATTTGTGTTTCATAAATTATTAAGTTATAATTATTATGCAGAACTTTTATTGGCAAATATAGGGCGTTGTATTCTCTTATTCCTGTAATATAGTACGAAAACAAGTATTATGATGCAAAACAAATCGCAAAAATCAGGTGATGGTATATTTTGAACAGGAATACATATAAATGTATGGTGATTAAGGCTGTATTCATAAATTTGCGCTTCTTTTGCATAGTAAGAGCTAAAATAATGAAAGCTAGTAAAAATAGAATAATCATGAGAAAGATTACGTTTATATTTCTTTTGGGGGGCTTGTCATTTTTACAAATGTTTGCTCAAAATAAAATGATTTGTGATAATGCAGTGGAGACTAATTGGGATTCTGCACTGAGGAACGTGGAGATTCCTTCTGTTAAAGATGGCACTATTCGGCGAGCACTTATGTATAAGACTATTTGCAAAAGTCCTCAGCCTTTGGTGGTGAATCTTGATACTTGGAATAATGATTCTGTACAGAAGAATCCTTTAATCAAAGAAATTATAGCTCGTGGCTGGAATTATATTCATCCGAATTTAGAAGAAGTCAATCAAGAAGTGAGTGTAGTGAGTATTCTTGAAATGTTGGCCCATATTGAGGATGCAATTCGATATGCATTAAGACAAACTAATGCCAATCCCAATGATGTTCATATAATAGGTTCAGGAAAAGGTGGCGTTGCGACATTGGCAAGCTACATGAATCTTAACTATCCGGTGAAATCTTTTTCGGTTTGGGGAGCACTGAATGTAGATTTATCTTTAGAACATCAATGTTTGATTGAAAAGCGTAAAGATGCCCGATTGTTTATCTATGCTAAGATGAATGGGGGAGATAAAGATTCTCTTTCTGTTACACCGTCTTTGAATATATACAATCGATTAGTTGGAGAGTTAAAATATGGAATATTGAATATGGATGATATTAAGATGAAGGCGGTTAATGATCCTAGCCTTATATCTTGTTACGAAATATTTGATTTATTGGGTGAACGTAGTAATTTTGACTGCAAAAAGAA
>CAJJNP010000107.1 GCA_905193145.1 uncultured Odoribacter sp.
TCAATATCTTCTGGATTTTCGTGGTTTTTCAGATAGTTCTCGAAAATCACCTGATGTACAAATCCCGGTTTGTAAGCTACTCCTGCTGCATCAGCTTCTGGATCCGGTTTGTCAAGAGCCAATGTCCAGTGGAAATTAGGATTCTCTTCCTGTATCTTATTGAATTCATCAACATAAGGAGCTTCTTTCAGTGCACGTGCTCCATACCAGAAGGTTACCTTGCGATCTGTATGCATTGTATGGAACAGGTTGAAGATATGCGAACGCATCGGAGCCATACCGGCACCACCACCGATAAACATCATTTCATTGTTAGTCTCACGCAGGAAGAATTCTCCGTAAGGACCAGAAATAGTCACCTTGTCACCTGGTTTGCGAGAGAATATGAACGAAGAGCAAACCCCTGGATTTACCGGCATAAAGCTGCCTGTAGCACGATCGAATGGAGGAGTTGCAATACGGATATTCAACATGATAATATTGCCTTCCGCAGGAGAGTTGGCCATTGAGTATGCACGGTAGGTAGGTTCCGGATTATGCATTTTAAGGTCAAACATTTTCATCCGTTCCCAATCGCCTTTATAGCGTTCGTCAATATCCATGTCCTTGAAATCAACATCTAATGCCGGTACGTCAATTTGGATATAACCTCCTGATTTGAATTTCAGGTGTTCTCCTTCTGGTAATTTTACGACGAATTCTTTCAAGAATGTTGAAATATTGCGGTTGGATACCACTGTACATTCCCATTTCTTAATACCAAGGATGGATTCCGGAATGCGCATTTCAATATTTTCCTTTACTTTTACCTGACAAGCAAGACGCCAATCCTCGTGCTGTTGCTTGTATGAAAAGAATCCGGTTTCTGTCGGGAGAATTGAACCTGCTCCCGAGTCAACCTGGCATTTACACATACCGCATGAACCTTTTCCTCCACAAGCTGATGGAAGGAAAATCTTTTGACTACCTAGTGTGGCAAGCAAAGAACTTCCAGGTTCGGTTGTTACTACTCGCTCACCATTGTTGATGCTCACTTGTACGTTGCCTTTGGCGGTCAGTTTTGCTTTCGCAAACAAGAGAATACCCACCAGAATCAACGTAACAATCAAGAACACCACGATGCCGGCAGTAATGATTGCTGTATTTATTGCTAATATGATCATCTCGTTTTAGTTTTAAATTTATGTTTTAAATTATTCCGCTTTGGCAGCCACTGTTATATCAATAGATGATTCGGTTGTTTCGCTTGGCGTAATTTGTGCTGTAGCTTCTGTTTTTACTGGCTGTGGTTTCAGTTTGCTGAGGTCGATACCCAAGAAGCTCATAAAAGAAATAGCCATTAGACCGGTTACGATAAATGTAATACCGATTCCACGCAGAGGGGCAGGGATATCGGAGTATTTTAATTTCTCACGGATGGCAGCAATACATACAATTGCAAGCATCCAGCCGATACCTGAACCTAAACCGAATGTGGTTGCTTCCCATACACTGGCATAATCACGCTGCTGCATAAACAGGGATGCTCCCATGATGGCACAGTTTACTGCAATCAAGGGAAGGAAAATACCCAACTGGTTGTACAGGGCGGGAGCAAACTTTTCAACAATCATTTCCACTAATTGAACCATTGCGGCAATGATAGCGATAAACATGATGAAGCTCAAGAAACTCAGGTCAATGGTTGCTGCATCAGCTCCCAACAACCATTCCAATGCTCCGGCTTTCAATACGAAGTTGTCCAATAAATAGTTTACCGGTACGGTGATCAACAACACGAAGATTACTGCAATACCCAGACCGAATGAGGTCTTTACCGTTTTCGATACAGCCAAGTATGAACACATACCCAAGAAGTATGCGAAAATCATATTGTCAATAAAGATGGAACGGACGAATATATTTAATAGATTTTCCATATATCAGTATCTTAAATTATTTTTCTATTAAATCTTTGTTTTTAGAACGGTGTGCCCAAATAATCAGACCAACAAGAATCAATGCCATGGCTGGCATAATCATCAAGCCGTTATTTGAGTAGAATCCGCCATTAGCGATGTACCATGATTCGGGGATAATACGGCAACCGAACAAACTTCCGGAACCGAACAATTCACGGAAAAATGCAATGGTTACTAATATTACAGTGTAACCCAAACCATTACCGATACCATCCAATAGAGAAGGCCAAGGTTTGTTTGCCAATGCAAAAGCCTCGATACGTCCCATGATGATACAGTTGGTGATAATCAATCCGACATATACAGAAAGTTGTTTGCTTACTTCATAGGCATATGCCTTCAGAAGCTGGTCAACAATGATTACCAGGGCTGCAACTACCACTAATTGCACGATAATACGGATACGGGTCGGAATGGTATTTCGTAGTAACGAAAGAATCACATTCGAGAATGCGGTTACAGCGGTTACTGAAAGTCCCATCACGATGGCTGGTTCCAGCTTCGCAGTAACGGCTAGAGCAGAACAGATACCCAGCACCTGTACGATTACCGGATTGTTCTTGCTCAGTGGACCGAGGAGAAACTCACGGTTCTTTGCTGAAAATAATGCGCTCATTTTATCTTTGTTTTAAAAACGGTTCGTAATAAGTAAGGTAATTCTTAAGCATAGCTTCTACTCCTTGTGAAGTAATAGTACCTCCGGAGATAGCATCCACCTCGTTGGAACCACTGGCATTTCCACCCTTGATAATGCGGATAGAAGTCAGTTGCTCACCGGAGAAAATCTCCTTACCCTTGAATGGTTCATTGAATTTAGGAGTTGTAATTTCAGCTCCCAATCCCGGGGTTTCGCCGCTATGGTCAAAGAATGTTCCATAAACGGTGGTTTTGTTTTCATCTAAAGAAATGTAACCCCAAATAGGTCCCCACAAACCGGCTCCATATATAGGAAGGATGTATTTCGTTGTGTCATTTACACTGGCAACGAATACCGGTAATTCACGCTCATTTGCCGCTTTTTTGTATTCTTTGGCAATGTCTATATCGAAAGCCTTGCCTTCAATTTTTTCTCCTTTTGCATTCAGTATGAATTGTTCTTTAATATATTTATTGAACAGCTCAGCCGAAGTTTCTGCAGTAGAAGCGATGTGAATTGCACTCAGTATGTTCTGGCGTTTCTCGTTTTGGCGGTTTTCATCCTGACGCGGTTGAAGAGAAAGAGAAACAATAGACAGTAATGCGGCAACAACTACTACCAGAATCACTGAATACAGGAATGTATATGTATTTCCTTGTTTATTCATAGTTATTGATTTTAGATTTTAACAACTGCTTTGGCTCTCTTCAATCGCCGTTTGATATTGGATTGAACTACGAACCAGTCAATCAACGGTGCAAAGGTGTTCATCAACAAGATTGCCAACATCATACCTTCCGGATAGCCCGGGTTGATGCAACGGATGATAACAGCCATAGCGCCAATCAGAAGACCATAGATGTATTTACCTGTATTGGTCTGTGCAGATGTAACAGGGTCTGTTGCCATAAATACGGCTCCAAATGCAAATCCTCCCATTAATAATTGCTGGAATGCCTCGATATTGGATACCGGCTGGAATGCCCATGCCATAACGAAACCGCCGACAAATACAGATAACATCGTACGCCAGCTGGCTACATTGGTTAATAATAAGATAACCGCACCGATTAGGATGCAGAAAGTAGAGGTTTCTCCTACAGAGCCTGGAATGAATCCCCAGAACATGTCTGCTGTGCTATAGCTTATCGGTTGTCCCAGAGCCATTTGTGCAAGGGGGGTAGCTTGTGATATCGCATCTGCAGTATCGCTGGCAATCCATACTTTATCTCCTGAAATCTGAGAAGGATATGCAAAGAAGAAGAACGCACGTGCCAGAAGTGCCGGGTTCCAGATATTCATACCTGTTCCTCCGAAAATCTCTTTACCGATGATTACCGCAAAAGCAGTCGAGAGGGCTATCATCCACAGGGGAGCCTCTACCGGCATAATCATAGGAATTAACAGACCGGAAACAAGGAATCCTTCATTGATTTCGTGTCCTTTCATTTGGGCTACGGCAAATTCAATTCCTAATCCGACTACATACGAAACAATAATCATTGGGAGCACTTTCCACAAACCATAGAAAAACAACTGGCAGAATGATGCTCCTTCCAAGGCTCCTGTTGCCAGGAAGTGTTGGTAGCCTACGTTGTAGATACCGAACAATAAGGCTGGTACCAGTGCCAACACCACGATAATCATGGTTCTTTTCAAATCAACAGCGTCCCGGATGTGCGCTCCGTTGGAAGTTGTTTGATTAGGCACGAAAAGAAAAGACTCAAACCCCGTGAAAACAGAATGCAATTTTTCCAGTTTGCCTCCTTTTTCAAATTTAGGTTTTTGCTTATCTAGAAAATTTCGTAAAAAATTCATATTCTATTTGTTTTTTCATTTCTCAAACTTGTTGACAGGAACTATCAACATGCTGACTAATTCGTTTCTTTCATCATCAGTTCGATACCTTCGCTGACAATCTGTTGTACCGGTGTCTTAGACGTACAGACAAATTCGCATAATGCCATATCTTCCGGAACAACTTCATAGATTCCCAACTGCTCCATTTGATCGATGTCATGAGCTAAAATAGCTTTTAATAAGTACACCGGATAAATATCCATCGGGAATACCTGTTCGTATTGTCCGGATACAACGAAAGCTCTACGTTCTCCATGGAAGTTGGTATCCAAAGTGTAGTGCTTTTTAGGACATAAGAAAGAAGGGAATAATTTGGATGCTGAGAATTTATTGAAGCCGGGGGCTGCCCAACCTAAAAATTCATAATGATTACCTTCTGGTATCACTGTGATAAGATTGTCATAATATCCCAGATAGCCATTGGCTTCAACTTGAGTGCCGGTAAGAACGTTTCCAGAAATGATACGTTCATCAACCTGTTTCTTTAACTTGCCATCCAGAATATTTGCGATTGATACTCCTAAAACAGTATGATAATATAACGGTTTGTTAACTTCTGAGCCTGCAACTGCAATTATTTTGCGGGCATCGAAACGTCCTTCATTGAATAAACGTCCGATGATGGCTACATCCTGTATGTTTACAACCCATACTAATTCACCTTTGTTTATCGGATTCAAGTGATTGATTTGAATTCCGACATTGCCACAAGGATGAGGACCGCTGAAATAATTGATTTCTACGTTTTTCAACTTTGTAAATACTGAAGCCGAGGGAGTACCTGCTTCCAAGTTGAGATTTACATTCTTGTTGCAGAGTTTGGAAAGACAATCAAAACCAGTTTGTAAATCATGCTCTTGACCATTCAATATGAACTCGTAGTCAGGGGCTAATGGTGCACTGTCGAATCCGGATACGAAAATAGCTTTCGGTGTTGTTGTCGGATTAGCAATGATGTCGTATGGGCGTTGTTTCACCATAGGCCATACACCGCCTTCTAACATCCGGTTAATGATTTCTTCCCGTTTAAGTTTGTTGATTTCAACTTTACCAAAATCATGATAACGGGTTTCTGTGTCAGCTTTAACAACAACTTCCAGAAGTTTACGCCGTTCTCCGCGTTTGATTTCTTCAATTGTTCCGCTGACAGGTGACGTGAACTTGATTTCCGGACGAGCTTTGTCTATAAACAAAACATCTCCTGCCTTCACTTCATCGCCGACCTTGACTGCCAATCTAGGAACTAAAGCTCTGAAATCGGTGGGTTTTAAAGCACAGTGAGAAGGATTTCCCAACGTTTGCACCACCTTATCTGCTGCTCCATTCAGTTTGATATCAAGGCCTTTTTTTAATTTGATTACCTTGGACATGATAATTTGTAATTATTGATAATAATGATATTCTTCAAATAAGCCACAAATATACAAAGCAATTACGTAATTTTCTCTTTAATGGGGAACAATTTTTTTAAATAATTCTGCTGATGTAAATTTAAAGTCTTCTCGTAGAGAGAGCTATTGTGTTTGTGAAATGGCATGAATTTTGTTGTATTTCAGTAAACATTGAAAAAAGTAGAATTATGAAATCATTTATTATATTGTTATGCGTGACCCTGATGGGGGTGAGTGGATGTAAATTCAAAAAAGAGGTAGTGAAGTTGGATGGAGTGAAGTGGGAGTTAAAAGTTTTGAACAATAAAGAAGTGGTCTTGAGTGATCCTGAAAATAAGATTTTTATTCTGTTCGATGATGTTGCAAAGCGAGTGAACGGGCGTGCTGCATGTAATCGTTTTTTTGGCGATTATGAAATGACGGATGCAAAGTTGAAGTTCTTTCCGATGGGTGCAACCCGGATGGCTTGTCCTAATGATTCTGATTGGGAGTTTGAATTTTTTCAGATGTTGGAAACGGTAGATAATTATAAGGTAAAAGATAAAATGCTGTATTTTTTATCAAAAGATAATATAGTGGCAGAGTTCGAAGGAAGCTTGCTGGATGCGGCTAAACAAAAATAGGTGTATATAGTTTGTGGTAATGATTAATCCGGATGTCGGTGATGCCGATATCCGGATTTTTTTGTATAGACAAGCCATGACTATATCCGGGGATAATCTAAGTCAAATCTATATCTTATCTATATTAAATGCTATATAAATCCTATATGAATGCTATATGAATCCTATATTCATAGCTTTGATATAACTTTTGAATAGGGTTTTAATAGCTTTTTATATGGTCTTGATTTAGATAAGCTGTAGATGGGGCATGAATGTGTTAGGGACATGTTAGGGATGTTAAGCATTGCTAATTAAGATTTTATTAATAGCAGCCTGGCAAAGGGTTTGTTATATTCTATTGGTGAAAATGATATTGTAAAACAAGTGATATTTAAATTAGGAAATATGAAAGCAACAAATTACGTTCTACCTTTTGCATTCGGCTTGGCTGGCGGTTTGATTGCATTTGTAGGAGGCAACCTGTTGGTTGACAGAAATGAGGTTCCTGTTGTTCAGCATGATATTGTAGGACCTGGAGTTAGTCGTCCGGTTGTCCAGACAGCAAACCCTGCTCAGCCTTTGGCTGTTGGTGGTAGTGTTGATTTGCGAGAGGCTGCCAAAAAGACAGTTCCAGCAGTTGTGAATGTTACGCCGGTACAAATGGGGCGTGTTTATTATGGAAGTCCGTTGGATTTTTGGTTTGGAGGACGAAATGGCCGAATTCGGGAAGAACCGTTAGATATGGGCATAGGCTCAGGTGTGATTATTACGGAGGATGGATATATAATTACGAATAATCATGTCGTAGCCCAAAGCGATAAAGTGATGGTTACTTTGAATGACAAGCGAAAATTCGAGGCAAAATTAATTGGTACGGATCCGGATACGGATATTGCCTTGTTGAAGATTGATGCTACTGGTTTGCAGCCTATAGAATACGGTAATTCTGATGATGTTGTATTAGGAGAGTGGGTATTGGCTGTTGGTAATCCTTATAATCTGACCTCGACGGTTACAGCAGGAATTATCAGTGCCAAGGCTCGTGGATTGGGGAATAAAATGAATCTGGAGTCTTTTTTGCAGACTGATGCTGCCGTGAATCCGGGTAATAGTGGGGGTGCTTTGGTGAATGCCAAAGGGGAATTGATAGGTATAAATACAGCCATACAGTCGCCTACGGGTAGTTATTCTGGCTATTCGTTCGCAGTGCCGGTAAATGTGGCGCGTAAGGTGGTCAGTGATTTGAAGGAGTTCGGTAAAGTGCAGCGTGCCGTATTGGGGGTTTCTATGCGCGAATTGACGCCGGAATTGGCTAAGAAGATAGGTTTAAAGGAAACTTCTGGAATTCATGTTGCAGAGGTTATTTCCGGAGGAGCAGCTTCAAAGGCCGGTTTGAAAAGTGGTGATGTAATTATCCAAATCAATGGCTATGATGTTGTGACTGCTCCGCAGTTGCAAGAGCAGTTGGCCAAGTATGCGCCGGGAGATATTGTCAAGGTTTCTTTTAGTCGAGACGGAAAAATGCGGGAGGTGGATGTTACTTTGCAGAATGTTTTTGGTGATGTAACGGTTTCCACCGAGTCGGGAATTTTAGGTGCACAGGTGGAATCTTTGACGAAAGACGAGCAGTATCGTTACCGTCTGACGAAGGGAGTTAAGATTGTCATGTTAAAGAATGGAAAATTTAAAGAGGCAGGGTTGACCGAAGGTTATATTATTGTTAAAATCAATAATACGGTCGTGTATAATGCAGAAGACTTGGAACGTGCAATAAAATCTGCTGGAGACGAGGGCGTATTTGTTACTGCAGTGAGTCCTAGAGGTAGGGTTGAATATTTTGCATTCTCCTTATTGAATTAAATAATGTTAATCATGGTCGGTAAGGTAAAATACCGGATTGAAAAATGAATAAAAAGTCGTACCTTTGCAGGACGTTTGCAGTGGTATAAATATACAGTATGAGACAACTAAAAATCACAAAATCAATTACCAACAGGGAAAGCGCTTCGCTGGACAAGTATTTGCAGGAGATTGGTAAAGAGGATCTGATAACCGTAGAGGAAGAAGTTGAGCTGGCTCAACGTATCCGGAAGGGTGATCAGAAGGCATTGGAGAAGTTGACACGGGCGAACCTGAGGTTTGTTGTTTCTGTGGCCAAACAGTATCAAAATCAAGGATTGAGTTTGCCTGACCTTATTAATGAAGGAAACTTAGGATTGATAAAGGCAGCTGAGAAGTTTGATGAAACTCGCGGTTTTAAGTTTATTTCTTATGCAGTGTGGTGGATTCGTCAGTCGATTTTGCAGGCTTTGGCAGAACAATCGCGTATAGTACGCTTGCCTTTGAACCAGGTTGGTTCTCTGAACAAGATTAATAAAGCGTTTTCGCGATTTGAGCAGGAAAACGAGCGTCGTCCGTCACCGGAAGAATTGGCCGAGTCTTTGGATTTGCCGGCAGAGAAGGTTGCAGATACATTGCGTGTATCTGGACGTCACATTTCAGTGGATGCTCCATTTGTGGAAGGGGAGGATAATAGCTTGCTGGATGTGTTGGTAAATGACGATTCGCCTGTGGCTGACCGTACGTTGATCAACGAATCTCTTTCAACAGAAGTAGAGCGGGCATTGTCAACACTTACGGAGCGTGAACGGGATATCATCAAATTGTTTTTTGGCATCAATACACAAGAAATGACTCTGGAAGAAATAGGAGAGAAATTCGGTTTGACTCGAGAACGTGTACGCCAAATCAAGGAGAAGGCAATCCGTCGCTTAAGACACTCCTCTAGAAGCAAATTGCTGAAAACCTATTTAGGTTAACATATCGGTTTGGGAAAATATTAAGGAAAGGGCTGCGAAAGCAGCCCTTCTTCTTTTGTCTTGAAATATTAGCTATAAGTATTCAACTTCTTGTTTTATTTAAGGTCTAAACACGGAATCAATATGCTTTCTGCATGAATATATGAATTGCTATAAGTATATTATATAATGTGTATATAATTAAAAATATTTTCTGTGAAACATTTGCAAGGTTGGCCGGTTTTGGTGGTATTCTTGCTGTGTTCTTACCATAAAGCAACCTTTCCAGCCACTCCTAAATCAAGAGTAGCCGTTGCTATACCTAATGCCTTAAAGACACGAATCATGGATACAGCAGCAGAATTTTTATGAATTAATACAATAAAGTTCCCGTTCTTATTTATTTTCCCAAATGTGATTTTACATAAAACATTTTGACCATTCTCAAACATATCTTTTCGAACTTAATGAATAAATTCCTTTAGCAATTCATCGGTTATTTGAATCCTTTTTATATTTTTACACTTGAAAAATCATCAAAATTTCAAATGTATAATGACAAATGAATATTCTATAGATGGTACAACACTTAGACAGCGCATAGAAGTAATGCCTGAAGATTGCATTTTGTTCCGCTCAGATTTCCCTGAATACCATACGGAATTTGTGGGGAGTATTTTATCTGAGTTAACGGCTGAAGGTATGCTTATTAAAATTGCACATGGAATATATGGCAAGCCTAGAAAAAGTTGATTTGGAGTTGTGCTTCCTTCAGTTGATAAAGTTGTACAGGCAATTGCAGTTAGGGATAACACAAAAGTTTTGCCATCTGGTATGACTGCTCTGAATACACTAGGTTTGTCAACTCAAGTACCGATGAATTACACATACCTTACTACAGGAAGTGAAAGAACTGTAAACTTATCCAATAGGAAGATGCCTGCATGGATGAAACGAATTATAAAACCAATGCTAACCGCTTAAAATAGATTTGGATTATGGGGAAATTGTGGTTAAACAATGAGATAGTAGACCGTTTAGCAATGTTACAACATACGGAGATTGAGCACCTTGGCATTAATCAGGTAGCTATAGAAAAGGACTGGTGGGTAACTGTTACGCTGAAGGCATTATTCCAAGCAGATTGCTGTGAGTCTTTAATCTTCAAAGGCGGAACATCGTTGTCAAAAGGTTTTAATATCATAGAGCGTTTTTCTGAAGATATTGACTTGGCAATCAGCCATTCATTCTTTGGTATTGAGAAGACTGGTAAAAGTCAGCGTGAAAAATTACGTAAAACGTCACGAGCATATATGAGACAGTTTATCGCATTAAATTTACCGAAATGAGAACGAATAATATATTAAAACGAAAATGTTATGATTGGGTATTAGAAATAGTGGCTTTGTTGGGATTATCATGCATTTTATCCACATTGTTCTTTTACGGTGGTTTTTCAAATGATGAACAAATTCCTATTCATTTTAATTCTTATGGCGAAGTGGATGGTTGGGGAAAACCATATTACCTATTGTTTTTTGTAGTGATTGGTATCATTATTTATATAGCTTTAGGCTTTACTGAAAAGAAATATAGACATTTCAATTACCCATTCAAGTTACCATTGGGTAATGTAGATATTTTTTATCGTTTAGGAGTACGATTAATTCGCCATTTGAAAGCTTTGGTAATGCTTTTCTTAGGATACCTAAATGTTTCTATGCTTTTAGTGATTTTTGGAAAAACGCAGCAACTGAATATGGTTGGTGGTATTATATTTTTGCTTTTAGTGTTTGGAGTCTTGATATTTTTTACATATAAAATGTTTGTAGTGAGAAATCAGTTTATATCATGATAGATTTATGAAAAATATTGTATTGAATTGTGTGCCACCATTTACGATAAGCACTCCATCTCCTGCTCTATCAATATTAAAAGCATCACTAGATATTTGCAATTATAATTCATCTGTAGTATATTGGAATTTATATTCAATACTTCGGTAAATTTTTACCGAAAAATTCAAAGTTAAACAATAGAACTAGCAACAGCTAGTTCGAAAACACTAAAGAGGTCATTGAAATGTTGTCAAAAACGAA
>CAJJNP010000108.1 GCA_905193145.1 uncultured Odoribacter sp.
AAAAAGAAATTGGTGATACACAATCTGTTTTGATTCAGATTGTATATCACTGTTTTCCAGCGGTATGATCAAACGTGGCGATGTCGTACCGTCTGGTTGCTATAAGTATCAATATTTCCGGTGCAAAAGAGGAATACACAATAAATATGAAAAGCAATGATAGATGAATTTTACTTAATGAGGCTGTCCATTTTCGGACACCTTTTTTTAAGCATAGTGATCATTTTGGTTTTTATTTGTTGTTTGTGACTCTAATGTATAAAAAAGCCTGGACTACAAATAGCCAAGCTTTACATGTGTATAGTCAAGGCTTCTTTGGTCTATCCGTCACTCCCTCTGTATATGATATCTCTTAAAACAGGCGACGGCACAAAGGGAGCCCTTTATCTTTGATAATACAAAGATATCTGACTTTGATTTTTATACTTCGCAACAGGAAAAGGGGATGTGTCTGACTTTTGACACATCCCCATGATTAATCAGATATTTAGGACTTCGTCATCTGTTTTTATGGAGTGCACATTTTGGGAAGATAAACATTCTAGTGAAGAAAAACAGCAAAAAAATGCAGGTTTTCCTTGCGTAGAACATAGAATGCACACCGCCCTTATAAAACTTTGCGATACAGGGTTAGCTGAATGCTTACAATATTTCACACAAACGGTTCATTTAATCGATAAGAACCACAAGTAAAATCTGGTATTAACACAGGTTGTGAGCCATGTTTTACGGACCATTCGCTTAATGGGATAATAGAACTCCAGGCTACGGCATCATAAACATCTATGTCCATAGGCAAACCATTTCTTAAACAATCTATCAAACGCCAACTCATTAAAAAATCCATTCCACCATGTCCTCCAATCTTTTTAGCCATATTTCCTATCCTTCGGACTATTTCTGGCATATATTTTTCTGTTAAATTTTCCATTTCCTTTTCGCTCACCCAGTCATCACCCAAAGAAATACGCTCAGGAAAAGGATATTTTTGTACAGCTCCCTTTGTCCCACTTACCATGTAAATACGTGAGTAAACCCGAGGACTTGTTGTATCATATTGTAACATAATAGTTCGCCCTCTTTCTGTACGAATAACAGAAGTATTCATATTCCCCCGATAAGTATCTGTCGCTAAATACTTATAAATAGGATTTTTCTGAGCAAATTCGGTAGCCATTTCTGCCATCATAAAATCATTTGAAGACATAGAAACCATATGAGTCATCCGATCTCCTCTGTTTATATTCATTGCTTGACAAATCGGTCCTAATCCATGTGTTGGATATAAATTACCATTATGACGTTGACTTTCCTCTATACGCCACATATCTCCGTCTCTATTTTTCACAAAATTATTCTGATGATGAATATAAGCGGCATCTGCATGAATAATAGTACCCAATAAACCTTGACGAATCATATTCAACGTTAGCAACTCAAAAAAATCATAACAACAATTTTCCAACATCGTACAATGTTTTTTTGTTTTTTCCGATGTTTCAACTAATTGCCAAGCTTCATCAATGGTTGCAATTGCTGGGACTTCTACGGCTACATGTTTTCCACACAACATAGCGTAATTACTGATTTTTGCATGAAGAGGACCTCTTGGTACTGCTATCATAATTAAATCTATATCAGATTGTTCACAGACAGACTTCCATGCGTCAGGAGAACCTCCATATTCGCACGCGACAGGATTTTTAAAATCCGACAATAACTTTTGGGCTTCATCAATGCGAAATTGCCTTAAATCACAAAGAGCCTTAACTTCAATACCTTCTATATATAGCATTTGTGTCATATTGAAAATACCTCGGTTACCTATACCAATAAAACCAATTCGAACAGTCTCTAATTTAGGAGCACGGTAACCACACATATTAAATTTCTGTTTGTGAAAAGTATGCAAAGATTCATTGATCGTTTTCACCGACTCGAGGTCTATTGCCTTCACACTATTCCCTAATAAAAGTCCAGTTCCTATTACTGCCTGTTTGATAAAATTCCTTCTATTTTCATTCATACTATTACTTTTAATCAAATAAACAATTTAATTTTCACTACCATTGGAGTTCCATCTTAACCAAGCAGAATCAGATTCTTTTTTGTACTTTTCAGCATCCTCCTTCATTTTAATCTTATTTGCAAAAACTCCCGTTCCTATTTGCTCGTAGACTCCTACATCCAATAATCCATCTTCTATGGGATTTCCCCAAAAGTCATATTTCCCCGACAAGGGTATATAAAAGCCAGCATTAATACAGGGAGAATCAGATTGTAACTGATATCCAGTCAAAGAAGAAAAACCTTCTTTACCTGTCCCCGGTGCAATAAACAAAGGATCAGCGATTAATTTGTTCGGATCATTTGGGATACCATTTTTCCACAGACCGAAATAACAATTATTATAAAATAATTTATAAGGCATTCCTCGTGCAACTTTTACAGATTCATCGAAGGTTCGCCCTAAAGTTTCCCCCTTTGAATACACCGTTCTGAAACAACTCTGCCCAGTTGCATAAAATATATTATTACAAAAGGCAGCACCTATCGTCGTTTTATTGACCATACCATCATTTCCACAAAAAAAATCAATATCTACTGTCCCATAATCGATATAAAAAATATTATTATGTAGCATATTCCGATCTCCTATCTCACACTGCATTTGTACCAAGTGAGTTTGATCATTTTCACTAATGTTATAACGAGCTATATTTTCAAAAGTTCGCCCCATAAACAAAAGGAATCCATGATTATTCTGACTATAATTATACTGTAAAACACAATGTTTACAGTAATAATCAAAATCAAAAGCAAACCCATCTCCGTTCCCTGGCTGTCGACCTGTATCATACACTTCATTGTATTGCATAACAGTTTCTTGAGCATTCATAATCCATATTGCTGCAGTATGAGGCCACCACGTTTCTCCACCTTTTAAATCCATATATCCGGAACGCATACACGTTCGCTTTGCCACATTATGCTCGATCATTCCTTTATAGCAACCACTCGCCAAAATGCCATCTCCTCCTATATTTTCCATATAATTATGAGATATATTCAAGTTCCTTTTACATCCACGGACAACAATACCACACTTATCACAACGCTCAATGTGATTATTTTCGATTAAAACATTATCCAATGTCGCATTCAGACCGTTATCATCGCAACCATCATTTTTTTCATTCTGCATCTGTACAACAATAGCACAACTATTATATCCCGTAAATTCCGTATTTCCCCCAAGTTGTCCCCAAATATCATGAATATAACAATTACGAATGATAATGTTTTCTACATGTTGATCAGCTCCCCGAACTATTGCTGCAATACCTTGGCGACCAATTCCTAGTTCTGGAGCAGCTCCACTGGTGATCTCCATATTTTCTACAATCCACCAAGACTGATTATATAGACGAATTCCAGCACCTTCAGCCTTTCCGGTGTAAATCACCGGCCTGTCCTTACCCCCATAATTAGAAAGAAGAATAGGATTTCCTTCAATCCCTGAACCTTTCAGTTTTAACTGTCCTTTCCAAATGCCTCCTGATTCAAACAAGATTTTATCACCAGGAAGAAACGTTACACTATTTACTTTATCCAAACTTTTCCACGCATCCTTAATAGATAAACCGGAAGCAATATCATTACCATACGGAGATACGAAATATGTTGTATTCTGAGCATTTACAGTTAGTTCTATAAAGACCATACATATTATTAATAAAACTGTTTTCATGATTATTAGTATTAATTACTTAATGTGAAGAATATAAATAAAAGAATAGTATAAAATAATGCTGCTGGTATCGACTTCAACTACATTGCTTATACATACATGTTTTTGATAAAAATTAAAACGTATTTATTTTATTGTAAAATAGTTAAACATCAATATCTAGGATTCTGAGATAATGCTCCATTGGAGACTATTATCTGATCGTCAGGTATTGGAAGTAATTCATTTTTTCCTTCAATAAAGTTCTGTCCTTTAATTGAATTATACTTTCGTGAATAAGCCTTCATTACCTTTCCTAAACGTCCCTGCCTAGCTAAATCCCAAAAGCGTTGTCCTTCACCTGCTAATTCAACACGCCTTTCATGCCAAATCAAATCACGCAATCTATTCTTATCCGTTTCTGTTACTATAGGTAAAACATTCACATCCGTTGCATTTGATCTAGCTCTATGGCGAACTTGTTCCAGAAAACCTAATGCTTCAGCCGTTTTTCCTATTTCATTGGCTGCTTCAGCTAAATACAAAAGAACGTCAGCATAACGATAAAAAATTATGTTTTTAGGACAGTCACTTTGATCAGACTGAGAACGTTGATCATAAGGAATATACCACTTCTTAGGTTGATAACCAGTAGAACTTGCTTTATTATAATTGATATGCCCATCAAAAAATTCCCCTGGAAAAATAACTGTTGCATTTAAACGTGGGTCTCCTTTCTCATAACTATTAACTAAATCCTCAGTTAAACAATGCATAGACCAGCCATTATGCCATTTGATAGGATCATCAGGATCTGCGTCATGTTCATAAAAAGAAAGAATAGAACCCTCATTGTCATCAGACCAACCTGTATTACTAGTCATATGCTGAATTTCAAAAACAGACTCTATTCCATTTTCATGCTCCAATGTGAAAATATCTGCATAAACTGGTTCTAATGAATATTCACCAGACTCAACGACTTTCATCAAAGCATCATACGCTTCTTGAAATTTTCCTTGATAAATATAAGCTTTCCCTAACATGGCATAAGCCGCGCCTTGAGTGGCTCTTCCCAAATCAGTTGCACTATATTCACTTTTCTTGGGTAAGAGCTCTATAGCTTTCTTTAAATCTCGGACAATAAAATCCCACGTTTCTTCTATAGAGGCACGAGGAGAATAAAATTCATTATAAGACAATACATGATCAACGATTGGCATCCTCCCATATTGGCGGGTTAAAAAAAAGTAGAAAAAAGCACGTAAAAAATAGGCTTCCCCCAAGTACAAATCACTTTTCTCCGATAATAAATTTCGGTTTGCTAAAATACTCTCTATAGCCTGATTAGTCCAAGAAATGCCAGTAAAAGCCTCTCCCCATAATGCTGAGCTTAACCAATTAGTAGATAGATGATCAAACTTCTGTAACGATTGTGATACCGGTCCCAACCATGAAAACGCTTCACTATTTTCATTTCCTATATCTGCATCGTCAGAACAGTCATCTCCAATAATCAACATCGGTCCTAACTGAAAATTTTCTCGTTGCAAACGGGAATAAATACCCATTAAAGCAGAATTCACTTCTTCATCTGTAGAATAATAAGTTTGAACAGATGTTTGTACCAATGGCTTCTTATCCAGAAAATCGGAACAAGAACTCTGTAATACCAATAGTCCTAATATTAATATCTTAAAATTTTTCATATCATTCATTTTTAAAATCCGACAACAACGCCGATCATATATTGTTGAGCTTGAGGATATTGTCCTCTATCAACAGAATAACTTCTAGCAACTTCCGGATCAAATCCGCTATACTGCGTCAATGTAAACAAATTCTGTGCAGCCACATACACACGAATAGAAGGTTTGAATTGCTCTGTAAATCTCGGAGAGAAAGTATAACCTAGTTGAATATTTTTCAATCGTAGATACGATCCGTTTTCAACGTAATAATCAGAATTTCTAAAATTATTATTATTCCTTGTCAAATCAGAAGAAGGGATTGGCTGAGTGTTAGATGTATTCTCTCCTGCCCAATAATTATCAAGATATTCAACACGAACATTATGCTTACCATCAAATCTCATATAATAAAACTTTGCTGCATTATAAATCTCATTTCCTACAACACCTTGAAATAAAATACTTAAATCAAAATTCTTATATGTTGCATCAAATGACAAACCATACGTAATATCAGGAATTGGATTTCCAATAAATTCTCTATCATTCTCATCTATTACTCCATTATTATCCAAATCTTTAAATCTGAAATCTCCTGGTTTTGCTTCTGGTTGAATCAAATGTCCATCTTTCTTATAAGCATCAACCTCCGATTGATTTTGGAAAATACCATCTGTTACATAACCATAAAATTGACCATAAGGCATTCCAACTTCAGTCCGAATTGACTGCCCTATGGCTGTTGCCATATCAACAAAAACACCATCACAACTACCTATCAAAGCACTGGTTGTTCCTAAATTCGTTACTTTATTTTTAACGAATGACATATTTCCATTTATGCTATAAAAGAAATTGCCTTTACCTCCTTTAAATCCTGCAGTAAGTTCAAAACCCTTATTCTGCATTCCTCCAACATTACGTATAATACTGCCATATCCGGAAATATAAGGTATTTGTTGATCTAGTAAAATATCATTTGTTTTTCGAACATAATAGTCAGCAGTAATATTTAGACGATTATCGAATAGCCCTAAATCAACTCCTACATTCATCTGTTTCGAGGTTTCCCATTTTACTTCCCTATTACCTATAGCAGAAGGAGCGGCTCCATTGATCCTTTCTGGAACTTTCCCTAAAGTATAATATTGTTGCTGTGATATTGGAGTCAAATAAGGATAATAAGAAGATATATTTTCATTACCAATTGTACCGTATCCTAACCGAATCTTCACATTATTAAACCATTTTTGTTCCCATTTCTTAAAAAACATCTCTTCTGATAGTTTCCAGGCAATAGCCCCAGAAGGGAAATACCCCCACCTATTTTCTTTCAAAAAACGAGAAGAGCCATCAGTTCGAATACTAGCAGTCAACAAATAACGATCTAACAAATTATAATTAACACGTCCTAAATAAGATAACATAGTCAACTCAGCTCCACTTCCGCTATTCATCGGATTTTTCGTTGTTGAATCGAAATACCAAAATTCTTCTCTTTCAAGTGGAGTATCCTGTTTTGATGCCCAATAAGAATCAGATTTATAACTACGGGAAGAAATTGCTACCATGGTAGTCAAATCGTGTACATCATTAAAACAATGGTGATATGTCAACATATTATCGGCTGTCCAATCCGTTGTTCTAGTAGTCCCTCTAGAAACAGAATTCATCAATACCGAATTATCCGCCGTCTCATAATACACTGGTGTAAAGCCATTGCTATTAGAATTAACAATCTTGATTCCGAAACGAGAGGTAAAAACCAAATCCTTGGTCAAATTAAGATTTGCACTAAAGTTCCCTACAAAATAAAGAGACTTATATTTGCTGTTATTTCTAGCTATTCGACCTACAGGGTTTTCTAATCTTAATTTTGTAATACCTGTATAATAATTAGTCTCAGGATCAATGACAGGTATATCTGGAGGAGCTATTAAAGACGCTAAAAAAATACCATTAGAATCCATACTTTTAGAATTTGTCATTGATACAGAGAGGGATGTCTCTATATTCAAAAAATTAGTTGCTTCTATTTTATTACTCTGATTCAATGAAACTCGATCATAATTCATCGATTTTATAATTCCATCCTTCTTATAATAGTTCGCGCTGAATATGGATTGCATTCTCTGACTTCCTCCGGACATATTAATATTATAATTCTGGATTTGTCCCAAATGCGACACCTCATCATACCATTTTGTAGAATAAGGCATATTGGAAGTATCTGCATATAGAGGATCTTTACCTGCGTTTTTATAAGCTAAATTAGATAGTTCCGCATATTGAGAAGAATTCAACATTGTCGGTTTAGAAGCTAAATATTCTATTCCATAATATGCATCTATACCAATTTTCAATTCTCCCTTTTTCCCTTTTTTAGTTGTTATAACAATAACTCCATTTGCTCCACGTGAGCCATATATAGCACAAGCTGAAGCATCTTTTAATATCTCAATAGTTTCAATGTCTTTTGGATTCAAATATCCAATATCAGCCATAGGAAAGCCATCTACAACATAAAGAGGAGAAGAGTTGTTGAACGTACCAATACCTCGAATTTGAACAGAAACTCCTGCATTTGGAGCACCGGAATCCATTGAAATAGAAACACCAGCAGCACGCCCTTGCAAAGCTGCTATAGGAGATGAAGTTGCCATTTTTACAATATCTTCTGATTTTACAGATGAAATGGAACCTGTTAAATCTCTTTTTTTCATTGTTCCATAACCAATGACCACAATCTCTTCCAAGGCTAAAGTATCTTCTTTTAAAACAATAGTTATATTAGATTTATTTGTCGTTATTACTTCTTTTGTCAAATAACCAATATAAGATAACTGCAAAACAACAGTAGAAGATGATACCTCTAAAGTATATTTGCCATCCATATCTGTCACTGTCCCGTTTGCCGTTCCTTTCTCTATTACGTTCGCTCCTATTATCGGTTCACCATTTTCATCCTTTACAATACCACTTACCGTTTTTTTATTCTGCGATACACTTGGCAGTAAAACTAATTCTGTCGACAAAATAACCTTCTTATCCACTACCGAATACTTTACATTCGTTCCGGAGAAGATATGATCTAAGACTTTGAATATATCACTGTTTTCAGCATCAATCGAAACTTTACGATTCAGGTCGACATGCTTCGTGTTGAAAAAGAACGAGAACTCAGATTGGTTTTCTATTTCATCCAATACGGTTTGAACCGTTTGATTCTGCATTTTCAGGTTAACAGTTGCATTCTGAGCATAGCTATTTGCAGCTTGTGCCAAGCCAATCGAACAGAACAACAAGAATATGTATAACTTCATAACTCTTGGAATTTTGTTTAAGGTAAACCAAAATAACTCTGATACTACCCAAAACTGTTGGGTAATAAAATGTTTTTGCATAACTTTGTAGTGATCTAATTAATAAAAAATGATTTATTACCGCTTGTCGCCAAACAAGCATTTTAAAGTCAATTCATTTCATCCGGAAGAATACGCCAATATTTTTCCGGATGTTTTTTCTTTATGGGGGTCTGCTGGTGTGTTTCATGATACATTGCGTGTTTTAATGTGTTATTAAATTACTTTTAAATTGTGCCTAATAGATTTCAACCTTAGCCTTCTCATTCTCGATATTGTGCGTATCTAAATAACGCCATTTGATATTAGACGATATTTTAAATATTTCCAAGATACGCTCCAACCGCTGATGACTGAAAGACCCGGTAAAAGCTTCACCACGAAGACGATCATTGGATAATACGAAGGCTACATTAAACCGCTTCTCCAATATCCGTAAAGCTTCCGGTAAAGGGGTCGCATGAAAAACAATCTTTCCGTCTTTCCAAGCAATCTCTGACTCGCCGTTCGTTTCAGCCAATTGGACTCGGGAGGAAGAAGAGTCATAAGTTAGTTTCTGCCCCGGTTTCATCTGTATAGCCGTCATTCGACCGTTTTTCATGTAACCGAAACGAACTTTACCATTGATCAATGTAGTCGCAACAAAAGGATCTTTTTCAAAGGCTTCAACATTAAATGAGGTACCCAGCACCTCTATTTTTGTTTCATGGGGAGCAGTGATTTCAAGACCATGCTCCGGATCTTTCTGCACTTCAAAAAAGGCCTCTCCTTGCAATGTAACCCTTCTCTTGTCCTTATCAAAAAAAGAGGGATAAGTCAGTTTCGATTCCGAATTAAGATGGACAATAGAGCCATCCGGTAACTGAATCGTAGTCGTCATACCCGGATTCGTTTTTACTTCAATCATCTGAGCTATTTGGGGCGGACGTGGTCTCAGTGTTTGTATACCGAAAGCGATCAAAAGTGGAATAAACAGAATTGCTGCAACCCGTTGCAGTAAAGTAAGCATGCCCACTTGTGGACGGACACTGTCCTTGCTCATCTTTTGACAGACAGAAGATAGCGCTTTCTCCGTATCCACTTTCAACAATACCTGCATCGTATCTGTCGTCAGATAAAGGGTATGAACCTGTTTGGCAATCCGATAATTTTCATCCGATAACCTGATCCATTCTTCAACCTGCCGACATTCCTCGACTGTCGCTTCGCCAGAACAATAGCGAGGGAGAAGGTGCTCTATCATATCTGTATTCTGTGTTTCCATGTCTGTCTTTTATCCATGTTTATCTATTAGACAAGAGAAGTCAGACGGATTCCTAAACGTAAAGGTGTTTTTTTCAAAATTTTTTTGCCAAAAAGAGCTTTTTACTTGTTTATACCCTTAACTCAAGGTCCATTCGGAATTATTAAAATAGCACTGACCATCAAAGTACATTATCCTGTTAAGGAAACCTGATTTGCGGAATTTACACATTCTATAGTGCAAAACAAGTTTATTTGCGTAAACAAATAAAGAGTCATGGGAAAATTACAAATAAGTTTCGATGCCATGTTATGTCCCATATCGACCGCATTTCATCGATATATGTTCGACCGTATAAATTGGAACAACCGTCTGATAGGGTAATCGGTCCGCATGGTGCAGGAAGAACAAAAGTAATTGCAAGGCATTGAAAACGATTTTGTTGTAAAAGACGATATCGGACAAGATTATATGAATGTAATTTCCTTATGGCAATTCGGACAAACTTATTAATCTAAGTTCAGACATGGATTTCATAAGTATTTTGAATTTGCAGAATTAAAAATTACTTTTGTAACCAAAGATATGAAAAAAGAAATACTACAAACCACAGACGAGCGCTTTTTACTTTCAGCCATGCAACATGGGGATCTAAAAGCATACGGTGTTTTATTCAGAAGATACTATCCTATCTTGTGTGCATACGCCACTCGGTTTGTCGAACTGAAAGATGTAGAAGAGATCGTGCAAGACGTGATGCTATGGTTGTGGGAGAACCGGGAAACACAAACCTTCGAAACATCACTGAGCCAATATCTGTTCAAAACCGTTTACCATCGTGCAATTAATGTGATTGCTCACCATCATTCCCAACTAAGGGCCGATACCTTTTTCTACGAGAATATGCAGGAGATGCTGCAAGAGACCGATTATTACCAACTCGAAGAGCTAAAAAGAAGGATTAAGGAAGCGGTAGACGCTTTGCCTCCCATCTACCGGGAGGCCTTTGTCATGCACCGCTTCAAAAATAAAAGTTATAAGGAGATAGCCGAGTTCCTGCAAATATCCCCCAAAACGGTAGACTACCGGATCCAACAGGCACTGAAACAATTACGGATCACGTTGAAAGATTATTTGCCGCTGATCATGCTGTTGTTTCCTAAAAATATTCTGTCGTAAATGATTGAAGCGGCATAAAGCCGCTTTTTTTACATTAGCAAAAAAGATTACGAAGTAAAAAATGCCTGTAAATTTGGTGCTTTTCAAGTTTATCGATATTTTTGTATCAAAAATGATACTTAAATATATTTTCCT
>CAJJNP010000109.1 GCA_905193145.1 uncultured Odoribacter sp.
TGATGAAAAGATTACTCTTGAAACATCAGATGCAGAAGGAAATGAAGAATTTGACCATTACATAATACAAAGTGTATTTTTTCTTTTTTGTGATCATATTCTGTTTTATTTAAATGTGTATGCAAAGTAACGAAAAATAGACTTATTTTAGGGATAATAATCATTCAATAAAAGGAAAATATTTGGTCTAGTGTCAATTTGGTCATGTTTGTGATGTTACAATTTAGTGTAAAATATGAAGGAGAATCGCTCCTAGAAAGCTCACAGGCGCTATATGATAGCTTATTGGTGTAACACATTCGTTGTTAAGGTTTAGTCCAGTCGTTATTATCCGAAATAAAAAATTAAGCTTAACTACTTACTGATAAGTACAAGACTTGATAATGAGAAGTACTTAAGTTGTCTGATTCTTGTACATCAGTTGAGTAAAAGATGTACAACGTTGGAGTAGACGATGTACTACGATTGAACTAAAGATGTACAGCGTTTGATCTATACTATTAGGATGTCAAATCTGAAAGGGCTGAATGTTGGTATCACTTTAAAGGATAATATTCATTCAAAAAAGGATAATATGTGGTCAGAGAAGGAAAGTTTGGGGTATTTCGGTTGTTACAATATTAGGGAAAATAAAAAAATATCCTCGCTGTAATCCTCCTGTGGCACATTCTACATGCTGTAGGAGTGTAACGCCCTCTTTTTCTATGGCAAAAGAACTTGTAAATTTGCAGAAAAATAACACGAAATCATTTATCTCTATTTTTCTGATAATTATGAAAATATTCACAAAGTTGGTATCTGTCTTTTTGCTCGTAGCAATTGGTAGTCTCTTTTTCTTTTCATGTGCTGAAAAAGAAAAATGCACTCCAATGGTTTCATTCCTTGAAACCGCTCTTCAGCAGGCAGGAGAGAACCGTGTGGAACTGGAAAAGGTCTTATCTCATTATAAAACTGATCCGGCGGATAGTTTGAAATATAAGGCCGCTTGTTTTTTGATAGAGAACATGCCTTATTACACCTATTATAAGGGCAAGCAGTTGGACCGATATCTTACTTACTATACTTTACTACAGGAAACACGTGGATTGGGGATTTCTCCCCAAGTAGTGGCTGACTCTGTTTGTCACATGTATGGGGCATTGTATTTAGATTCTTTGCAATCCTATAGAGATATCGAAACTGTTGATTCTGCTTATTTATGTAATAATATTGAATGGTCATTTAAGGTGTGGCAGGAACAACCATGGGGGAAACATGTTTCGTTTGCAGATTTTTGTGAATATCTTCTTCCTTATCGTATTGGTGACGAGACCTTGACTAGCTGGCGTGAATCTATTTATCAGAAGTATAATCCCTTGCTCGATTCTTTACGTGCATCCGGAGTACTTGATAAAGAAGACCCGATTGTGGCAGCCCGTTGTTTGCTCGATTCAATTCGTAAAGGAGGAGCGGTATTTACTACTGCTGTTCCTGCCAGCCTTCCTCATGTGGGACCGGAAGTTGCGCAACTGAAAGCAGGTAGTTGCCGGGAACTTTCAGACTTTGTCGTTTATGTTTGTCGTGCGTTGGGTATTCCGTGTTCAATTGATTTCATGCCGATTCGCGGTGATGAGAATGACAGCCATCAATGGGTGGCATTTACAGATAAGTATGGCATACTTTATTATCATGAATTTCCTAACGGTGTGAGTGAAGTACGAAAAGACGCAATGTGTGGAATGCCCAAGATAAAGGTCTATCGTAATACCTTTAGTCTGAATCGTGCTATGCAGGAAGAAATGCTGAAATTGGATACTGCTATTGTTCCTCTTTTCAAAGATCCGCATATCGTAGATATTACTTTCCCTTATACCAAAGATTTCAAGAAAGAACTCCACATACCAAAGGACGCTCTATATAAAGGTAAGCCACGTTCAAGAATTGCTTATCTATGTGCCAGCAAACGGATGGATTGGGAGCCTGTTGCATGGACAGAGTTCGATGGTAAAAACATTGTCTTTACGGATATACAAAAAGGACCTGTCATACGGGTTGCCACTTACGAGCGAGGACGACTTCGTTTTTGGACCGATCCTTTTGAAATCAATGTTTCCAATGAGTTTCATTTTTTCACTCCTTCGGATAGTGTACAGGATGTTACTTTGTTCGCAAAATATACTTTGCGGGCAGATGAGATGTTTTTGAATCGTATGATAGGCGGAACATTTGAAGGAAGCAATGATCCTGATTTTCGTGAAAAAGAAGTCTTGTACTTGATAAACGAGAAACCGAAAAGATTACAGACTGTTGTTCAATCGTATTCTTCAAAATCGTATCGCTATGTCAGATATATAGGTCCCAAAGATTCACACTGTAATATTGCGGAGGCGGCTTTTTATACTCCTAATGATACCGCTTCTTTAAAAGGTAAAGTTATAGGTACTCCCGGATGTTTTCAAAAAGATGGTTCGCATGAGTATACAAATGTATTTGATGGGGATGTCACAACTTCTTTTGATTATATTGAGTCTTCCGGTGGCTGGTCAGGGCTTGATCTTGGAACTCCTAAGCAGATTGGGAAGATTGTTTATACGCCTCGGAACTATGATAATTATGTTTGTCATGGAGATGATTATGAACTATTCTACTGTAGCCAAGATAAGTGGAAATCTCTTGGAAAGCAAACCTCCTATGCGGATTCACTAGTATATAAGAATGTCCCTATAAATGTATTGCTACTTTTAAAAAATCATGATCGTGGAATACAAGAGAGAATTTTTACTTATCAAGAAAGAAGTCAAGTGTGGAAATGAAATATATATAATTATTGTAGAGATAAATTTAACGAATACTAATGAATGGAGGTTACGTAAATGAAATTTAAACTGTTTATTATTTTGTTTGTTTGTATGTTTTTGGTTAACTGCAGCAATCCTAGAAAGGCTTCCATATATTATAATGAAACCTTTGAGCATGTTTGTTCTTTGGCAAATAAAAGTAAAGAAGCCTTTTGTGTGGTTTTAGTCGATTCTACTCAAAGACTATCTCAAAAGTATCTTTTGAACCTAAACAATACGAACTTAGTATCTGAGAATAAAGTAATTTATAATATTTTGGATATTAATTCTTTATCAAATGAATGGTATATGAAATGGTTATGTCCAGTATCGTTGCCTTTAACTTGTGTGTTCTCATCAGATGGAGTACTTATTGATTTGATACCAGGGGCGACAAAAGAGACATTTTTGTATACAAAAGAAATTCTTTCTAGCTTGACAATGACCAAGTTTCATTATCCTAACCGATTTAATTTGAGTAAGTCTAGGATTATTCCTTTATTAAATCAAATTTTGGAATGTAAGACGAATTTAGATCAGGGTATATATATTCCAACTATATTGAACAATTCTATTGATTCGTTAAAATATCCTTATCCTTATTATCTAAAGATTATTGGAGGATTAATGGAGGAGGATACTGTTAAATTAAGAGCTGTGGCTGATTCGATGATTGAATTAGAAAATCCTTATTATTTAGAGTTGTTTCGAAAAGAATTTATTGTCGCAAAAAAAATTCTAAATCCCTATTTTAATATAAATAATGAGCCTAATATTATAGTAAATAAAAATCAGATATCTCTCAAAGGAAAAATAGATAAGGATATTTCCTTTGCAATTTCTATTTGTAATGATGGAGGTCAACCATTGAATATACTTAAGATTTTCACGAGTTGTTCATGTTTGAAACAAATAGATCATGTGGAAGAATTTGTTATTACTCCTAAAGATTCTGTATGGGTCAAGTTTAATTTTAAATCAGAGGAACAAGGAGAAGTTGTCAGAGATATTTTTATAACTTCAAATGCCATTAATAAGCCAATATTATATGTAAAAGTATTGGCTGATATATCATAATTGTTAAATCTTTAAATTTGAAACAATGAGAAAGTTATTTTTTTATGTTTTTAGTATTTTTTTATGTATGCAAAGTTGTTCACAGAGTGATGACCTGATTAATGGGAAATTTGATTTAGAGGAGGAAAAAATGCAGCAAGAAATCTCTTTTCCTGATCATATCGAAGCCTATGGAAAAGCTGTAGCCAAAGAATTGCGTGTTACAGTATTAAGATTAAACGAAATGAATGTCGATTATTCTAAAGCTACTGGTACTAAGGAGTTTCGTGAGAAATTCTATAAAGATTGGTTTGATGCAAATCCTACTATTGCTAAAACCCGAGCAACAGGGGTACCATTAACATCAATAATGGACCCGATTGAGTTTGCAGAAAGGTATAAAGCATTAACAGAAATTCAATTAGACTTTGTTCAGCGGATTATTAAAGAATGTGGTAAAAGCACATCTTATTTAGATTTGAAGAATAGATTGGTTGACATGAAGGAGAAGGTTTGTGCAATAGTCCCGGAAATAGAACAAGAAAGACTATTGAATGTTATTTCTGTTTTATATTATGCAGTACAAGAAATATCTCATCTTGAAGACCAAGGTTTGATGCTTAGAACTCCATATAATGATATTCGCATCTCAAAAATTAAAACAAGAGGAAACTGGGAAGGCGGTGGTGGTTTAGTGTCTGGTTGTACTAAATTTCTGTCAACCGTTTGGACTATTGCTGTCGGTGAACCAACTATTATTGGTGAAGGCGTAGCTGCTGTTGTTACGGCTGTTACTGTCGTTGTTGTTGCTGGTGTTGTGATGTATGAAGTAGTAGCATGTGCAGCAGATGAACTGAATAAAGATGATTGTACAAATAGATTTGTTGATTGCATAAATTCTGGTGGAGAATGGACCAAGAAGAACTCAGGTGGTTGGGGACGTACAATGTGTGAATTATGCTATCGTTATTGTGAAACACAAGGAGTTTGGGAGTGCCCTCGTCCTGTGTTTTAAAGAATATATTATTATGATTGGTTTAGAAATTAACATTAATGGTCGGACAAAAATAGTTGCGGCCTCAGACGATTTTATATCTTTAATTTTAACTAATGGATATACCTCAAATCGAATTATACTAAAAGGCGGTGATATTTTACATTACTTAACTTGGCTTGATGGTAAACCTGAAGTTGGTGATTCCATTTTAATGAAGATAGTAGATACAGATGAGATGTCTCCTGTTTTAACAATGGAAAACTGTGATAGGAAAGAAATAAAAGCAAGGTATGAACGACTTAGAGTTGAACTACAAGAAAAAGGACTTATATAAGTTACTATGAAAGGTCTTATTATAAAATTAAAGGATACAATGTTTAAGGCGGGTATCCCTAACTATGGAGTTAGTCTTATAGTAAACATAACTCGCTATGATGGCGCTTTTTGGAGTGTTGGTGGCCTAAGGATGCCTGGCGAAATTCATGTTACATGGAATGGAGGAATGCTTGAAGTAGGGGACGAAATAGAGGTGGAATTTGCGGAATTTGATGAAGCTACACCTCCAGTTGCAGAAGAAAGTCACAAATCTCTGTTAGAAGCTGCATTGTCATATGTGGACGACAATCCGGAACAGTGGAATTATAAGCTTGATACTTATTATCGATTGAAAAAAATATTGGAGGATGAGAATATTATTGAAAAGGAATAAGGCAAGTATAAATTCACTAGATGCAATTCTTCGTAATATGGGAAGACAACTACTATTACATAAAGTATTATGTATATAAGAATATAACTAATGAGATTAACAGTGATAATAATACAATACTTTATCATTATCTTATGTATAGGTGGTCTGTTTGGGTATTCACAGCTATTAACAGACCCCTATATTGTACCTAAATGGTTATTTGTTACGTTCATAGTATTGGTTATGGGGCTATATTGTTCTATCAGGATATTACAGGGTAAATCTGTAAAGATAGATACTAGGAAGCTAGGGCTAATTGTTATAAGTTGCTGTTTCTTGCAAACAGTTTATGGCTTGTTACAGTACTTTGATTTAGTATCTTTTCATTCTGTTCATACAATAACAGGCTGCTTTGATAATCCAGCCGGATTTGCTGCTTGTCTTTGTGCTGGGCTACCCTTTGCAGGCTTTTTGCTATTGCAGAACAATAAAAAATATATTAGATATTGTGGTGGGATAGTTGTAGTTATTATCGTAATGACGGTTATTTTGTCACAATCAAGAGCTGGGATAATTAGTATTGCAACGATATGTGCTATATTCTTGTATCAAAGACTTAATCGGAAACGAATATGGAAATGTTTGCTCTTATCTTGTTGTCTTATCTTGTTGTTTGGGTGTTATTGGATGAAAAAAGATTCTGCAGATGGGAGATTGCTGATTTGGCAATGTAGTATAAATATGGCAAAAGAGGCTCCTTGGATAGGTCATGGAATTGACAGTTTCGAGGCGCATTATATGGATTATCAAGCAGATTATTTTAAGAAGCATGGGCAAAGTCGTTATGCTATGTTAGCGGATAATGTAAAGCAACCATTCAATGAATATCTCGGAATTCTTCTGAATTTTGGGATTGTTGGTTTATTAATGTTGCTCATGTTAATAGGGGGAATTGGCTATTGCTATCACAAAAATCCTAATGTGGAAAAGAAAATAGCTCTTTATTCTTTAACCTCAATAGGAATATTTTCATTGTTTTCCTATCCATTTACATATCCTTTAGTTTGGATTGTGACATTTTTGAGCATATTTATGATAATCGGTGGGCATATAAAAACTTTTATTACCAGAGTCTGGATAAAGAATATAGTTTGTATATCTGTCTTTATATCTTCTCTTCTGGGTGTGTATAAATTAGTAGAGCGTACACAAGCTGAATTAGAGTGGGGACGAATCTCCAAACTAACTTTCTCCGATTCTTATAATGAGACACTTCCCGTATATGAAGAATTGGAGAAAGCATTTGTGAATAATCCTTATTTCCTTTACAACTATGCAGCTGTTTTATTAGAAAAAAAACAATATAATAAGAGTTTGGAGATTGCTTTAAAATGTCGTCAATATTGGGCAGATTATGATTTGGAGTTAATAATTGGGGAAAATTACCAGCAGCTTAACAAACCTAAACTGGCGGAAAAATATTATAATAGTGCATCTATGATGTGTCCTTCGCGCTTTCTACCTCTTTATAAACTATTCCATTTATACAAAACGAATGGTGAAAAAGAACGATCGCTTGCTATGGCTGAGGCCGTTATTAGCAAACCGATGAAAATTAAGACAACTACTATTAGGATGATGAAAAGAGAAATGGAAAGAGAAATACAAAAAATGAATATGTCTATAAAACTAGAATGAATATGGAATTAATACGGTTGTTGTCAATCACTTCGCTTGTGCATTTAGGAATCTACGGATTGTTTATTGTGTGATAATAGAAATAAATATAGTAACCGAATGAGAATTTATAAAACACTAATGAATAAAACATTCATTTATCTGCTAATAGCAGTATTGGCAGCTTGCAAAAGTACTCCTTACTCTGATGAAACTACTAAAAGTGACCTTCGTGCGCCTGCTTATCCGTTATTGACCTTGCATCCGCATGTGAAACTTTGGTCTATGACGGATGAACTGAACAAACAGAATATGACTTTTGGCGGCAGCACACAACTTCCTTTTGTTGGCTTCTTACGGGTAGACGGTGCTATGTACCGTTTTATGGGTAGTAAAGAACTGCCGATGCAAGCTATCGCTCCGATGGCGCTTGACCATGAAAAGTGGGAAGGAAAGTTCACTTCATTAGTTCCTGATGAAGGATGGGAGCAACCGGATTTTGATGACAAGTACTGGCAATTGTCAGAAGGGGCATTTGGCACGCCTGGCATGTGGGAAGCAAGAACACAATGGACTTCTTCTAATATTTGGGTACGAAGAGAGGTTGAAGTTGATCCGTATCTTCTGGAGCATAAAAAGATTTATTTGCGCTATTCTCATGACGATGTATTTCAATTGTACATCAATGGGAAGCAATTGGTGAATACCGGATATGACTGGGGAGCAAACTTTAAAGTGGAAGTCCCGGACTCAATTCTGCAAACAATGAAAAGTGGAAAAGCGTTGATTGCCGCTCATTGTGAGAATCGTGTGGGAGGAGGATTGGTAGACTTCGGACTCTTTGCCGAGGAACCGACTATGCCGGTGGAAAAGGTAGCCCCCATCTCTTATGAAAAAGAGTGGACGGGAAGATATACTATGGAGCAACCTCAGGAAAATTGGGAAGCCAAAGAGTTTGACGATACAACATGGACAGAAGGACAGGCGGCCTTCGGCACGGATGATCAACGAAATGTGCATACTCCCTGGTTCTCACCTAATATATGGGTGAGGCGCGAACTGACATTCGACCCGGCGTTGGTGAAAAACAAGCAACTGTATTTACGCTATTCCCATGATGATGTATTTCAATTGTATGTGAATGGAATGCAACTGGTCAGCACGGGATATGAGTGGAAAAGTGATCTCAGAGTAAATATCCCGGATTCTATTGCAGAAACTATGAAAGATGGGAAAGCCGTGATTGCCGCTCATTGTGAGAATCGTATGGGAGGTGCATTGGTTGACTTCGGACTATATGCAGAATTGAGGGAAGCTGAACAAACGTCTGTCGATGTGCAAGCAACCCAAACACATTATACCTTCGAATGTGGAGATGTAGAACTGAAACTTAGCTTTACCGCTCCTTATCTGTTGGACGATCTGGAGACACTTGCCCGTCCGGTCAATTATATCTCTTATCAGGCTAAAGCATTGGATGGCAAAGAACATGATGTTGCTGTTTATTTTGAAATAGACCCGCACAAGGCATTTCGTGCCGGACAATCTACACAAATATATGAAAAGGATGGACTGGCTCTGATGAAGACCGGACAGGAAAATCAGAAATTATGGGTGGATAAAGAGAAAGATGGACGGTCATGGGGATATTTCTATCTGGGAACAAAGGATGACGTGACCTGTGCACAGGGGGATGCAGCCGAAATGAGGGCATACTTTATGAAAGAGGGAGATCTGAAACAAATGAGAAAGTCTGCCGAGAAACGCTATGCTGCATTTGCACAGAAGCTGGATATGAACAGCGATTTCCCGCAACATCTCACTGCAGCCTTTGACGGACTGTATACAATGGCTTATTTCGGCGAGGACTTAAGACCTTATTGGAATAAAGACGGAAAATCAAGCATAGAAGATTTGTATGCAGATGCAGAGAAAGATTATAAAGAAGTGATGGCAAAATGTTATGCTTTTGACCGTCAATTGATGGCGGATGCTTACCTTGCCGGAGGAAAAGAATATGCTGAACTCTGTGCTTTGGCTTATCGTCAGTCTGTATCCGCTTTCCAGATGTCTGAAGATTCGGATGGAGAATTGCTTTATTTTACTCCGCAGGTAGGTCCGGTGGATGAATATTATCCGGCTTCACCACTATATCTTCGCTACAATCCCGATTTGGTAAAAGCGATGCTTAATCCGTTCTTTTATTATAGTGAAAGCGGGAAATGGGGAAAGCCATTTCCTCCGCATGATTTAGGAGGATATCCTATCGTAAACGGGCAGACGATAGGTGGTGATATGCCTGTAGAAGAAGCAGGAAACGGATTGATAATGACTGCTGCTATTGCTAAAATGGAAAAGAATGCTTCGTATGCAGAAAAGCATTGGAAGACATTGACTCAATGGGCTGAGTATTTATTGGAAAACGGCACGGATACCGGTGATCAGCTTACTACAGATAATTTTGCAGGGAACTGCCCTCATCATGCTAATTTATCCGCCAAAGGTGTTTTGGGTATTGCAGCGTATGCACGTCTGGCAGAAATGCTGAATAAGAAAGAAGAAGCGGAGAAGTATATGAATGCTGCCGGTGAGATGGCTAAAGAATGGGAAATGGCTGCTTATGCGGGTGACCATTACCGACTGGCTTTTGACCAACCGGATAGTTGGGGGATGAAGTATAATCTGGTGTGGGACAGGCTGCTTGGCTTGAATCTTTTCCCGGAGAGAGTTATTCAGAAAGAGACGGATTTCTATCTTACTAAGATGAATGAGTTTGGATGTCCGTTGGATAGCAGACATAGTTATACGAAAGTGGATTGGACAGTATGGACTGCTTCGTTGAGTGCTGACCGTATGCAATTCCGTAAGCTTATGTTGCCGCTTCATAAGTTTATGAATGAGACTACAGATCGCACACCAATGGCTGATTTGATAAATACGGATGGGAAAACTATAGTAGGATTTACGGGGCGTACTGTAGTAGGTGCCTATTTTATCAGGTTGTTGGAAAAGGAATAATTAGAATCTTAATGTCTTTTAGAAGGTATATTCGGAGCAATATGATATAGTTGATTTATTATTTTAAATAAAAACATTATGAATATGAAAGGTTTATTTTATTTAGTTGTTACTATGGTAGTAATAATTGCATGTACAAATGAAGAGTTTGATGCTAATTCAGAAGTTAAGAAGGAAGAAGTTAAAACAAAGATTGCATCATTAGCTGAAAAATATGATGTAAACGTCGATTTCTTTGAGATTAATCCTTCAGAAAAAACTGAAAATGAGATGTCATTAGAAGAAATTGAAGAATTGTTTCGTGATATAAAACAACTTAGAGAACACCCTGTTGAATTAAAGATGTATAAGGATAAAGAAGAAAATGGCTGTATGTTTTATTCTACTAAAGAGCAGAAACCTAGTGTGCCGCTTGCTAAAACACGTAGTGAAATTTATTCATTCAGTGATTGGATTTGGAATCTTACATGGTTTAGTGTAACTTTGATCGAAGATAACAAAAATGTAACAGTAATGACAGATATAACAGGATTATCAGTTTATACGTATTCTCAATCTTATGCGAGTGGCTATGTATCAGGAAATGCTATATCATTTAATAGTACGGGGAAAATTAAGGCAACTATAACTCAGGTTGTTGGCTTTAACCTTTCTTATGTTATTAATTCTTCAGGGACATACGATAAGAGTGCGGGAAAGGGAAGTGTTACAGTTTCTGCATATTAATGATTATTGAGAATAAAAATTATGATTATGCCTCCAATGTTTTTTGAAATTGTTTATGTTCTGATTTTGTTGATTGGGATATTGGTCGTGTTGAAAAGTCATCAACTTACTAAACCATATAAATATTTATGGGTCATTTTGGTTTTGTTATTTAATCTGTTAGGCATAATTGCCTTTTTGATATGGAAACAGTATCTTAACAAAATGAGCAATAGTGGATCGCATGGAAATGTCTGATTTGATATATAATATGAATCGGGTAAACTTTTTTCTCTATGCTCTTTGTAAAT
>CAJJNP010000110.1 GCA_905193145.1 uncultured Odoribacter sp.
GGAGTTTGCACAAAAAGACGTTCACGTTCTTCAATCACTCCTCCAATATAATATGGTAGCCCACAATTTGCATACGATATATACTTACCCTTTTCAAAAAGAATAATTTCAGCTTGTTCATTCATTCTCCTTAAACGTGCTGCAGTAGATGCACCGCCAGCCACTCCACCAATTATCAAGTATTTCATAGTATCTAATTATTTATTATTTAAATATTAAAATATACATTTATATAAATAGGCAATAAAATAGAAAAGCAAATACTAATCCCTATTCTACTCATTGCATTTGAGCATACAACGCATAACATTAGTCACTCTATCGTCAGCTAACCGATAAAAAGCATTTCTTCCCTCCCGACGAATCTGTAGAATACCTTTAGCATACATATCAGTTAGATGATGAGAAATCAATGCCTGACTACACTCTGTCTGTTCACAAATATCAGACACACTTAGTTCGCCATTTCTCGATAGTAAGCAAATAATGGCTAATCGATTAGGATGCGCAATTGCTTTTAAGCTATAAGCAATTTGCTCTAATTCTTCTTTTGTAAAACATCTTTTCCCCATATTCTCTTATATTAATGGCACAAATATATAAACATATATTTATGCATACAAGTAAAACACAAAAAAAAGATGCCTTTTATTCTAAAGGCATCTTTTATGTTCATAAAGAAATACTTATTTCTTCAAGGCTTCTTTTACCTGGTCAGTAGTGACCATTTGTTCTTTGAAAGTATAGGCACCAGTCTTCGGAGACTTTACCATTTTAATTACTTTCGCATAACCTCTACCGTCACCGGTTTTCAGGGTTGCAACTACTTTCTTTGCCATAGTTCAATTATTTAATTTCGCGGTGTAACGTTACTCTTTTCAGATACGGATTGTACTTTTTCAGTTCCAATCTTTCAGGTGTATTTTTTCTGTTCTTGGTAGTAATGTACCGTGACATTCCTGGTACGCCGGATTCTTTTTGTTCAGTACATTCAAGAATCACTTGCACTCTGTTTCCTTTACTTTTCTTTGCCATCGTCAGTGATTTTAAATAGTTTTAATTAATCCAGCTTCTGTAGCTTGTTTCAAACAAGCACTCAGACCTTTTTTGTTAATCAAACGAAGACCATCGGCTGAAACATTCAGGCGAATCCATCTGTCTTCTTCTGGCCAATAGAAATTTCTTTTGAATAGGTTGATTGAAAATGTTCTCTTAACTCTTCTTTTAGAGTGAGAAACATGGTTACCACCCATTGCTCTTTTTCCGGTTATTTGACAAACTCTTGACATCTCTCAGTATTTTTTATAAACGCTTTCCAAACAGAGTGCAAAGTAAATGCTTTTTTTTTATATAAGCAAGTATGTCAAGAAAAAAACGCATACTTTATTCAAAAAGATTTTCTCATTCCACATTGCGAACATTATTCCATGAGTTTTGCTATCTTTGCCGGGTGAAATAATTAAATCTCATAGTAATGATTAAGCACATTGTATTTTTCAAATTCAAATTATCACCAGACAAGGAATATCAAATGAATGCTATTAAAGCAGAATTAGAAAAATTACCTGCCACCATCAAAGAATTAAAAGAAATTCATGTAGGTATAAATATCAATCCTGCAGAACATTGGGATCTTAGTTTAGAAGCTATTGTTGAAGATATGGCAGCTTTAAATACTTATGCTATGCACCCAGCACATCAAGCTATTGTAAAAAACATGATTGCTCCAATTAAAGAAGAACGTGCATGTATTGATTACATCCAATAATCCTCCGGCAGGAATAATCCTGCTGCGTGTGCTTGTCAAACCACGTAAAAAACAAGAAATATGCAAAAAAATATATCACTCCCCTTTATGTTTATGGGGATTCTTTTCAATGTTTGCCTTGTCGCATCCAATCTTCTAGAAACAAAAGTTGTTCAACTTGGTCCAATAACAGCAACAGCTGGATTAATTGTATTTCCAATATCATACATCATCAATGACTGTATTGCTGAAGTATGGGGATTCAAGAAAGCAAGACTAATTATTTGGAGCGGTTTTCTTATGAATTTCCTCGTAATTGGTTTTGCTCGACTAGCCATTATGTTACCAGCAGCACCTTTTTGGGAAGGAGAAGATAGTTTTAATTTTGTATTCGGACTTGCTCCACGTATAGCCATAGCTAGTCTATTAGCTTTTCTAGTTGGTTCTTTTTTAAACGCTTACATCATGAGCAAAATGAAAATAACAACCCAAGGTAAATATTTTTCCCTGCGAGCTATTACTTCTACAATTATAGGTGAAAGTGCTGATTCGCTAATATTCTTTCCCATTGCATTCGGTGGGTTAATTCCAATCACAGAACTATTGGTAATAATTGGAACCCAAGCTTGTTTAAAATCAATATACGAGGTAATTATATTACCGGTCACAATCCATGTGGTGAAATACGTAAAACGCATAGACCACACAGATGTTTACGACCGTAATATTTCTTATAATATCATTCGACTTAAAGACATATAATAATTAGCACCTACGCTGTAAAAAATGTTTACAAACAGATACCAACATTCCTATTCCAACCGAAATAGCTCTTTCATCTGGAGCCATTTTCGGATTGTGAAGAGGAGGCATACTATCCTGCTCTGGAGGACAAATTCCTAATGTCCAAAATGCACCCGGCAATTTCTCTAAATAAATAGCAAAATCTTCACCCAAGGTCAAAGGAGATAATTCTACAACTTCCGCTACTCCAATAGCAGACTCTTTTACCAACTCTGTCCATTCTGCAGTATTCACTAAAGGAGGAAGTCCATTCCAAGGCATATTGGGAACAAAACGGCATCCATACAAATCACATATTGCAGGAGATTTTTCATTTATCAAATCAAAGATATGATGGCGCAATGCATCATTATGAGTACGTACGGTCCCCTTGATTTCCACCTTATCAGGAATCACATTATTTGCTGTGCCGCCATGAATAGAGGTAATAGACAAAACTGCCGGCTCAAAAGGATTTCGGAATTTAGTTATAATCGTTTGATAAAATTGAATCAATGCGGCTGCAGCCAATATCGGATCCGAGCCTAACTGAGGCATAGCAGCATGAGTTCCTTTCCCCTCAATAGTAAAAATTATATTATCTGAAGATGCAAAAAAAGCTCCAGAACGAATACCTATTTTACCGACAGGTAATCCAGGAAAAACATGTTGTCCAAAAATTGCTTGCGGTACAGGTTCTTCCAATAAATGCGGCAATAATAAACGCGCTCCTCCGGGGCGTTTTTCTTCACTGGGTTGAAATAGTACTTTAATCGTTCCTCCCAAAGAATTTTCTATTTCTTTCAAAGCAAGCAAAGCCCCCAGCACCATAGCCATGTGCATATCATGGCCACAAGCATGCATTTTTCCTTCATACTCTGAAGCATAAGGTAATCCTGTTTCTTCATGTACCCACAAGGCATCCATATCTGCACGTATTGCAACACAAGGCTCACCTTGTCCAATAACGGCAATTATACCTGTTTCATAAGTTTTATAATCAATACCATTCTCTTTCAATATATTGATAATGTAAGCTTGCGTTTCTATCTCTTGAGTCGATACCTCAGGGAAACGATGGAAATGACGCCTAAATTCTATCGATCTATTTATAATTTCTTCATTTACCATGGCTACTCTCTAATTTTAATTCTGCAATCATCCAAACTATCAATAATAGCTAACGACTCAACATGCACATAACGACTACGTAACAAATCTCCTCCTTTCTGAAACGCTTTCTCAATAATGAATCCCATACCTACTAATTCTGCTCCTGCTTGGTCGATTAAATCAATCATACCATTAGCAGCATTCCCATTAGCTAAAAAATCATCTATAAAAAGAATTCTATCGTCTGGAGTCAGAAAATCTTTACTGATACAGACCTGGTATTCCCTGTCCTTTGCAAAAGAACGAATAGTCGTAGATATCATATTTTCCATTGTCTTCGGCTGCTTTTTCTTTGCAAAAACCACAGGCAACTCCATTAAATACCCAACCATAATAGCAGGAGCTATTCCACTAGCTTCAATGGTCATCACCTTATTAAATCGGTCTCCAGCAAATCTTCTGACAAATTCTACAGCAATCGACTTCATCAATACCGGATCCATTTGGTGATTGATAAAACTATCAACTTTCAATATACCACCAGGAAAACATTTACCATCCTCAAGTATACGTTTTTTCAATAATTCCATATTCTTATTTTATTAAAAAAATGAGGCTGCCTTCAGGCAACCTCATTCGTCACAGGCAGCCTTGCGGCTGTTTTATTTTACTTTTTCTTCTATCCACTTACGAGCATTTATGAATGCTTCAATCCAAGGACTCACTTCATCTTCCTCACGACCTTCTGCATAATAAGCCCAGTTCCATGGATAAAGAGAACGCTCCAAGTGAGGCATCATTGCCAAATGGCGACCATCTTTACTTACAATACCAGCTGTAGCATAAGCTGAACCATTTGGATTTCCTGGATATGCATCATTGCTATATTTCAAAGCAATTGAATACTCGCTTTCCGCATAAGGTAACTGGAATTTACCTTCACCATGAGCAATCCAAACACCCAATCGAGCTCCTTCCAATGTTTTCAATAAGACTGAATTAGTATTTTGAATAGTCACATTCACAAATCCTGATTCTAATTTATGTGAATCATTATGCAACATCTTTGGCATTTCAGCATGCTCCGGATAAATTAATCCCAATTCTACCATTAATTGGCAACCGTTACAAATGCCCAAACTCAATGTGTCTTCACGCTTATAGAAATTTTCCAAAGCTACACGTGCCTTCTCATTAAACTTAAATGCACCGGCCCAACCTTTAGCAGAACCCAAAACATCAGAATTAGAGAATCCACCCACAAAAACAATCATATTTACGTCTTCCAATGTCTCTCGTCCGCTAATCAAGTCTGTCATGTGTACATCCTTCACATCAAATCCGGCCAAGTGAAGCGCCCATGCCGATTCACGTTCACACTGGCAACCTTTTTCGCGTATCACAGCAGCACGAATTCCTGATTTAGATTTACGATTTAAATCCAATGCAAGATCAGATAATTTCCCGGTGAATCCTTTCGGAAATTTATACTTCAACTCATTGTGCTTATAATTTTTATATCTCTCTAAAGCTTTCACTTCTCCGCTTTGACGACGTTCCAACAAATATGATGTTTTAAACCACAAATCACGCAAAGAAGCAATATCCAATGACCAAGAAGCTCCGTCTTTCTTGATATTCAACTTACCAGCCTTACCTGGTTTACCCAAGAAACCATATGCCACGCCTGCTTTTTCCAAGATAGCAGAAACTTTCTGAGCATCTTCATCCTTAATCTGAAGCAATACTCCAGGATTTTCAGCAAACAAAATCTTGATAATATCTTTTTCTGCCAAGAAAGAAAAATCAACATTCATACCTGCCCGATTATCTGCAAAACACATTTCCAACAAAGCAGTAATCATACCACCGGCAGAAATATCGTGACCTGCAAGTACCATACCTTCTGATACCAACTGCTGAACAGCAGTAAATGCCTCTACAAAATAAGCACTATCTTTAACATCTGGTACATCCTTTCCTACCTTATTTAAAATCTGGGCAAAGCTAGAACCACCTAATCTTAACTTATCAAATGAAAAATCTATATATACAATTTCTGTATTAGAATCATTCTTCAAAACAGGAACAGCAATCTTTCGGAAATCACTCACCTCTCCTACTGTTGATATAATGACAGTTCCCGGCGCATACACTTTCTTATCATCATACTTTTGGGTCATTGAAAGCGAATCCTTACCAGTCGGTATATTTACGCCCAATTCAATGGCAAAATCACTAGCTGCCTGTACAGCCTGATACAAACGTGCATCCTCCCCTTCATTGCGGCACGGCCACATCCAGTTTGCAGAAAGAGATACTCCTTTCAATCCTTTCTCAATAGGAGCCCATACCAAGTTGGTCAAAGCTTCTGCAATCGCCAGGCGAGAACCTGCCGGAGCATTAGCCATAGCAGCTACAGGAGCATGTCCAATAGAAGTAGCTATACCGCGATGACCATTATAATCCAATGCCATTGCAGCAGCATCACTCAAAGGCAAGTGCAAAGGTCCCACACACTGCTGACGGACTACTTTACCAGAAATAGAACGGTCTACCTTATTTGTCAACCAATCTTTACAAGCTACAGCCTCAATCTGCAACACCTGTTCCAAATATTCCTCTAATTTATCTGCGGAATATTCAAGATCGCTATATTTTTCCTTTACAGTCTTGTCCTCCATTATCGTCTTTGGAGGATTTCCGAACATATCTTTCAATTCCAAATCGATAGGTTTCTCATGCGTTTTAGCATTTTCAAATGTAAAACGATGGTCGCCTGTCGTTTCTCCAATCACGTACATGGGAGCACGTTCACGATCTGCAATACGTTGCAACATTGCAACATCTTTTTCTTTCATCACCAGTCCCATACGCTCTTGCGACTCATTACCGACAATTTCTTTAGCAGACAACGTCGGATCGCCAACCGGCAATTCCTCCATATGAATCAAACCACCAGTTTCCTCCACTAATTCAGAAAGACAGTTCAAATGACCGCCCGCACCATGGTCGTGAATAGAAACAATTGGATTTTCATCACTTTCAGCCAATGCACGGATTGCATTGCAAACACGTTTCTGCATTTCAGGATTCGAGCGCTGTACAGCATTTAATTCAATTGCACCAGCATAGACACCGGTATTCACAGATGACACTGCACCGCCACCCATACCGATACGGTAGTTATCACCTCCCAGCAATACTACTTTTTCGCCAACTTCCGGTGTTTTCTTTAAAGCCTGTGTACGATTTCCAAAACCTATACCACCAGCCTGCATAATTACCTTGTCATAGCCATAGGTATTTCCGTTTTCTTCGTGCTCAAATGTCAACAAAGAGCCACAAATCAGAGGCTGACCAAATTTATTTCCAAAATCAGAAGCACCATTAGAAGCCTTGATAAGAATATCCTCCGGTGTTTGATACAACCACTTACGCGGATTAATTTTCTGTTCCCATGCACGAGAGGCTTCCATACGAGGATAAGAAGTCATATACACAGCAGTACCAGCCAACGGCAAGGCAGCCTGACCTCCTGCAATACGGTCACGGATTTCACCACCACTTCCTGTAGCAGCACCATTAAACGGTTCTACAGTTGTCGGGAAATTGTGCGTTTCCGCTTTCAATGAAATAACCGTATCGATATCTTTCGTTTCAAAATAATCAGGCTTATCATGTGTATGTGGAGCAAACTGCACCACTTTCGGTCCTTCAATAAATGCGCAATTATCTTTATAAGCAGATACAATCCTATTCGGATTCTCTTGCGATGTTTTCTTTATTAATTTAAACAATGAAGTTTCTTTTTCTTCACCATCTATTACAAATGTTCCGTTAAAAATCTTGTGACGGCAATGTTCTGAATTCACTTGTGAGAAACCGAACACCTCTGAATCAGTCAAACTACGTCCTAATTTTTTCTCCAATCCTTCAAGATAAGCAATTTCATCAGGATTTAAAGCCAATCCTTCCTGTTTGTTATATTCTTGAATATCCTTAATATAAACTACAGGTTCCGGCTGTTTATCTATCATGAAGATTTGTTGATCAAGTTTCTTATAGGAAGCTTGCAACATCGGATCGAAACCTGCTTTCTCATCGTCCGTTTTGATAAATTCCTCTATTCGCACTATACCGTCAATACCCATATTCTGAGTAATTTCAACAGCATTTGTACTCCACGGAGTTATCATTTCCCGACGAGGACCAATAAAAGTTCCATCCAGCTCTTCTGCCTGCACTTTACGTGCACCACTGAACAGCCATTCTAACTTATTTACATCTAGAGGATTCGCAGACGTCTGATAATGTACGGCATACACCGTTGCGTCTTTCTGATAGAAAACTATAGCCATGCTTATATTTTAATTTTATTTCACGTGAATCAATATGCAAAGATAACATTTTCATCACGAATACGCTATAACACAGAAATATTTTAAAAAAAACGGGACCTATTTCAGGTCCCGCACAGAATATTATTTTATAAATCAGCAATTTAAACTACTCCATATAGAGTTTTAATTCCTTTGTTTTTTCTTTTAATTTCACTTCAACACTCTTCATGCCGGTTGCAGAAACATAGTTAACTGTATATGTCTGATTCTTTTTCAACATAAAAGTTAACACATCATTCATATCCTGAGTCGGACCTGCTGTACGACCGCCTCCCATTTGCAACTTACCGTGAAATACATCCAAGTTCGTTGCTACGCGATCTTCAGATTGTTTGTCATGTTTTTTATCCTTGAAAGCCATCACACGCAAAGCAACATGATCTCCATCTTTAGCAATTGCAGAATAATGCTTCTGATATAAATCCGTATATCGGTCTGTTACATTTTCAGCATAAACATAGCGGATGTTTTCATCCCAAACGAGCGGGAATGAAATCCCTGTAGGTTTGAACGATGATGCATAAATTGCCTTATCCGGATTATTCTTCACTGCCTGTCCGGCATCTGCAAAAAACCAAGCGTTATCCAATTGTCCGGGGAAATAATATTCAGTAAAATACCACTTACCATCAGCCCATACTTCTGTCCAATTATGGTTTCCACGTTCATCATGCCAATTAGGAGTTCCTGCAACACGTGAAGGAATACCGACAGCACGGAAAGCGTCTGTCAACAAGATAGACAAACCGGTGCATGATGCCATGTGCTGACGCATAGACTCAAATGGAGCCTGATCTGGTTTTTCGCGCTTCGTATTATAATCTACAACAACTTCATCACGGATATTTCTATTCACAGAATCTATTGCTTCGAAAATATTAGTACACTTCGCTACATATTTACTGAAACGCTCATAAAATTCTTTTCTCCAAGACTCACGTTTTTCATTCAAACTAACATACGGCAACACTTCATTCAAGAAAATACTGTCAGGAATAGCCTTTGCCCATGGGAACTGTTCACGTGCCTGGTATGCATAAGCCGCATTTTCCAAAAGAAAATCAGCTTTCAAACTCTGCAAATCCCTTTCTGGCATATACGCAATTAAAAAAGCCATCCCCTCTTTTTGGTTTTCAGGAGCATCTTTTAAAGCTTTCTCCAATTCAACCGCATTATTCCCGGCTTTTTCAAAAGCCTTATCCAATAACACATGGTATTTTTCCGGCACACCGGCATACTTCCCTCCCGTGCAAGCAAAACAGCACAGGGCCACAAACAATAAAATGTACTTCATATCTATTTTTGATTACTAAAATATTTCATAAACTGCGCTCTTTCATAACGCTCTGCATGATCCGCATCCGCATAAGTCATCATACCCCTAAACTCATCAATCGTCTTAAATCCCTTCTTATCCATCCAATTACTGATTGTTTCATTCATAGTGCTAATCATTCCCAATCCCTTTTCATACAGAACAGAGCAAACCTGAACAGCTCCTGCTCCTGCCAACAGCACCTTGATAGCTGCTTCACCAGAATGCACTCCGGTAGACGTACAAATCTCAAGTTTCTTATCCTTTCCACACAAAATTCCCGTCCATCTTAAAGTGGTGCGCAATTCTGCCTCCGTACTGAAAATAGAAGCCGACCCCATTGTCATCTTTTCAATATCAATATCAGGCTCATAAAAACGATTGAATATCGTTACAGCATTGGCTCCATACGCTTTCAATTTACTGATAAATGCTGGCAAATTTGTAAAATAGGGACTGATCTTTATGATAATCGGTATATTCACCACAGATTTCACATGCTTGATAATTGCATAATACAGCGCTTCCACCTTTGCACTTTCAACAAATTCATCGGTCGGCAAAATAAAGGCATTCAATTCCAAAGCATCCACTCCGGCTTTTTCCAATTCGCAAGCAAAATTAATCCACTCGCCATCATCCAGACAACTGATGCTACCTATCACCGGAATATTCAATTTCTCTTTTGCTTTTTTGACGAAATCTATATACTGCTGGATAGTATTGGCACGTATATAGTGCTGTATATAATCTGTTGCTTCCGGATATCCCCCATCACCCAAACTATGGGATGCCTCTCTATTTATCTGCTCCTCAAATATTGACTTCAGAATCACTGCTCCAACACCATTGGCAGCCATTTCTTCCAGTTTCCCCAAGTCGGCAGTCAAACCGCAACTACTTGCAATAATCGGACTTTGCAACTCCAAGCCGATAAATCTAGTTTTTAAATTTGCCATACTATATAAAGTTTATGTGTTGATTCTTATTTATTATAAACTCTTTCGCCAAAAATAGAACTGCCAATACGTACCAGCGTACTTCCTTCTTCCACAGCTAACTTATAATCGCCGGACATGCCCATGGACAATTCGCAAAAATCCTTGTTATTACAAAAATATTTGTCACGCAAACGTACAAAAATATCATGCAAATGACGGAATTCCAAACGAACTTTTTCATTATCGTCAGAATTTGTTGCAACACCCATAACTCCTACAATACGGACATGAGACATTTTTTTATACTCCTCGCTTGACAACAATACCTCTGCATCCTCCTCTGTCATGCCCGATTTTGTTTCCTCTTCCGCTATACGGAATTCAAGCAAGCAATCAATCACACGCTCATTTTTTGTTGCTTCCCGTTCTATTTTCTGCAACAGTTTCAAGCTGTCAACGGAATGAATCAGTGAAACAAAGGGTGCTATATACTTCACATTTTTCTCCTGCAGCTGACCGATCATGTGCCATTTTATATCAGCCGGTAACACTTTATGTTTCGCAGCCATTTCCTGAGGCCGATTTTCACCGAATACCCTCTGTCCTCCCGCATACGCTTCTTCTATATATTCAACCGGTTTTGTTTTAGAAACAGCCACCAGACACACCTTTTCCGGGAGTGTCGCTACTATATTTTTAATATTTTCTTGAATACTCATTTTTTATATAACTTCCAACATTTAATAACAAAAGCCTTATTCTCCAATAAAACCTTTATCCTGCAAATATATAGCAAAATAACAAATCCTAACAAAAAAACAGAACACTTTTCCGATTCATCTTTAATTTCTATCTTCGCACAACGAAAACTATGAGTCAATGTCAAGATATTTTATCGAATTA
>CAJJNP010000111.1 GCA_905193145.1 uncultured Odoribacter sp.
TTTGTTATTGACAATATTAAAAAATACGGAATATGGGACAAAAATATTTCATCGCAATTGTAATAAACCTTATTATTACGCTACTTGGTTGTAACCACAAAGAAAAAACAGATTTCAGCCAATATATAACAGGCTATACCAGCGGTATTATCACCTCCAACACACCTATCCAAATATATACAGCTTTTCCTATTGACAAAAATTTTCAACCGGGTTCTGCCCTTCCTGACAATATACTGAATTTTTCACCGACAATGAAAGGAAAGCTCATCCTAAAAGACAGTCATTCGATAGAATTCATTCCAACAGAGCCATTTACAAATGGCAAAACCTATAAAGCGACGCTTCAACTAGACAAGCTATGCAAGGTAGAAAAAGCGCATCAAGCATTCACCTTCCAATTCAATATCATTCCTCTTTCCTGCCTATTTGAAGCCGGGCAACTAACCATATCGCCCGACAATGATAAAGCATTAGAATATCAAGGGACATTACATTGCTCCGATTATATCGAACCCACAAAAGTGGAACAGATGCTGAATGCAACTTTTGCCAATCAAAATATTGTACCCATTTGGAATCATATGGGCAATCGACACCATTTCCGTATCACCAATCTTGAAAAAGGGAACACATCCAAGACCCTACTCCTCTCATTTAGCAAAGAGGTAAATAATGACAAAGAACAAAAAATAACAATACCTGGACTTCACGAATTTACAATATTAAACATTGAAGTATCAAATACACAACCGGCTGTCATCAGCATATACATGTCTGAAAACATAGATCCACAACAAGATTTAAACGGGCTGGTCACACTTCGCGGCATCACGCTTAATAACTTTAAAATTGACGGCAATGCCATACGAGCCTATCTCCCTACGTCCATATCAAAAACTGAAGTTGAACTAAATATATTCCCGGGCATTCGAAGTGCTCATGGAAATTCTTTAAAAAATGAATATTCGACCTCAGTCAGTCTCCGCACAACAAAACCAGCAGTAGAACTTATCGGCAAAGGAGTAATTGTTCCGGGAAAAAATAAAGTACTAATACCATTCTCTGCCGTCGGATTAAAAGCCATTGACGTTGAAATCATTCAAGTGCTTAATCAAAACATGAATTTTTTCCTACAAGAAAATGATTATACCAGTTCTTTTGACTTGATTCGCACAGCACGTCCTGTATTCATGCAGACAATTGACTTACAGAAAAAACATCCCAACATACAATTAGACAAATGGAATGATTTCACCATAGACCTTTCGCAATTAGTCAAGCTCGAAAAAGGCAATGTTTACCGCATCGTTCTAAAATTCAAAAAATCATACACTATTTTGGATTGTGCCAACGAAGAACCGGATTCAGACTATGGCACTACCGATTGGGAAAATAAAAGCGGCTATGCCTATTACAGCGAATACAGTTATCCTACTGGATACAATTGGGCCGAAAGGGACAATCCCAACAGCGTATCCTATTACAATTTCGATCGGTTTGCAGCCCGCAATATCATCAATACTTCCTTAGGTATCATGGCGAAATTAGGTGCAGACAATCGCTATCATATCTGCATTACTGATTTAATTTCCGCACAACCGATTTCAGATTGTCAATTAAGCCTATATAATTATCAAAATCAAAAAATAGACTCTGCCCTAACCAATCAGGAAGGATTTGCAACCCTACAACCCCATGGTAAAGCTTTTGTTGTCTTAGCCCAAAAAGGCAACAACCGAGCATGGCTAAAACTGGCTGATGGCAACGCTCTATCGCTAAGCAATTTCAATGTCAACGGACAGCATGTACAAATGGGTGTAAAAGGTTTTATATATGGAGAACGTGGTGTATGGCGCCCCGGAGATAACATTTACCTATCTTTAATTCTTGAAGATAAAATGAAGGTATTACCGGAGGGACACCCCATCATAGCCCAATTAACAGACCCCAATGGACACATAGTACAAACTCTAAAAGGCAGTATCGGAAAAAATAACATTCACGCCTTTACCTTCAAAACAGATACTAAAGCACAAACCGGTTACTGGAATGCGTTATTCCGCATAGGCGGTCTGACTTTCCGCAAAACATTAAGAATAGAGACCATTAAACCCAATCGTCTGGCAATACAGATGGAATTTGCCAATGACAAAATTATCGGCAAAGGGGGCTCCAGCTCAATTGTCAAAGTGGCCACCCGCTGGCTAAATGGCGCACAAACCTCCAACCAAAAAGCCATCGCAGAAGTCAAACTATATAACAACAATACCGGATTTGACAACTTTCCGGACTATACATTCTCAGACCGTACCCGATATTTCGAACCGACAACAGCTACTCTTTTTGAAGGGAATACGGATAGTAAGGGTAACTTCGAATTTAATACACAAAAGATTAAAGCAGAAAATGCTCCAGGACTACTGAATGCCATTTTTACGACACGTGTATTTGAAAATAGCGGAGATTTCAGTATCAGCTCTCAAAGAATTCTATATTCTCCCTATACGCAATATGTAGGAATAAAACTACCGGAAACTGCAGATGGGGACAACTGGTATTCCACCCAATCCCCACTTCGCATACAGGGAATAACAGTATCCCCTACTGGAGTTTTAAGTGGAAATTCTCCAATACAAATCGAAGTATACAAACTCAACTGGCGCTGGTGGTGGGATGCAGAAGACGAACATCTGAGTTCATACATTAACCGCGAATACAGTAGAAGTATCATCCATACAACCATTCAAACTACAAACGGAAAATTTTCTACAGACTTAAATATTACAGAACATGGCAGATACTTCATTCGTGCAACAGCTCCTTCAGGACATACCACAGGAGTGATTGTCTATATGGGAAATTGGGAAGACAATGCCAATGAAGAAACAGCCACAATGCTACGCCTCAGCACAGATAAAGAAAACTACAAAGTCGGAGAAACCATCCGTGTTCAAATTCCATCTGTTGCAGGTGCCGTAGCCATTGTCAGTCTTGAAAACGGAAAAACAGTCAGTGATATCTGCCGATTACCATTGTCATCCAATCAAGCAACGACTTTTGAAGTCAAAGCCACCAGCGATATGTGCCCCAATACCTACATCGCAGTATCTTTGATACAACCACACAGTAACCGAGACAATGATCGTCCCATCCGCATGTATGGAGTAGTAAACGTCAACATCGACGATCCGTCACTACGGTTGAATCCGGAAATAAAAATGCCCAAAGAACTTCGTCCAGGACAAAACTTCACAGTAGAAGTCAAGGAAAAAAACGGTCAAGAAATGAACTATACAATTGCAATTGTTGATGAAGGTCTGCTATCCCTTACTGCCTTCCGAACACCGGAACCCTTCTCAGCATTTTATGCCCGCGAAGCTTTAGGCGTAAAAACATGGGATTTCTATGATTTCATTTATGGTGCTTATGGAGCCCGTCTAGACAAAGCTTTTGCAGTAGGAGGTGACGAAACCTTAAAAGAGATTCAAGACGAAAAAACCAATCGCTTTAAACCGGTTGTTCTATTTGCAGGTCCTTTCACATTAAAGGCTGGAGCTACCGGCAACCATACGTTCAAAATGCCTGAATATATAGGAGAAGTGCGCACAATGGTCATCGCAGCCAACAATGGTAAATATGGCTCTACAGCTATTAACAGTCAAGTAAACAAACCATTAATGGTAAGCGTAGCTTTACCCCGCTTACTCACCCCTGGAGATGTCATCGATATTCCAGTAACCATTTTTGCTTTAAAAGACCACATCCGTGAAGTAAATATCTATATGGCAAATGATGATAAAATCACTTTAACTAATGGAAATTCCCGAACAGTTCAATTTGATAATAAAGGAGAACAAGTAGTTTATTTCAAAGCAAAAATCAATAAAAATATAGGTACATCAACAATCCGTGTAACTGCAAAAGCAAATAATGAAGAAGCTAGTGCAACAGAAAATATTGAAATACGGATACCTAATCCCAGAATAACCCAAATAGAAGAGAAAGAAATCAAAATGGGCGAAAGTTTTTCTTTCGACTCTAAAATCTCAGGTTATGATCCAACTTCAGTATTGGAAATATCAACCATTCCTGCATTAAATATAGAGCAACGTCTTGCCTATTTATTAGAATACCCTCACGGATGTCTTGAACAAATAACTTCTAAGGCTTTCCCACAATTGTCACTTTCAACATTGCTTCAACTTTCAGCAGAACAACTGTTGCAGGCAGAGTCTAATATCCGAGATGTTATCAGTCGTCTTTCCAACTATCAAACCAGCGATGGAGGCTTTGCCTACTGGCAAGGAGGAAAGCAGGTAGCAGAGTGGGCAACAACTTATACTGTACACTTTTTAATATCAGCTCTTCAAAAAGGATATACAATTCCCGAACAACTTTTACAAAATGCTATCACGTATTTAAAAAGAAGCAGCAATACATGGCATGGCTCAGAGCCTTGGGAACAACAAGAACAAGCATACCGCCTATACGTCTTGGCCCTATCCGGACAACCGGATTTGGCAGCTATGAACCGTTTGAAAGAGTCTCAATTACAGCGTCCTACCAGCATTTGGCTATTAGCCTCTGCATACACTCTTTGCAAACAGGAGAGAATAGCCGACAATATGATTCGCAATCTCTCACAAGAAGTTGCATCCTATCGTGAAACAGGCAGGACATACGGTTCTACGACTCGTGACAATGCCATACTATTGCAATCTATGGTCACCTTAAATAGACGCCAGGATGCCTACCGCATGCTTGAAAAAATATCCAAGACAATAGGGTCCTATGCTTGGTGTAGTACCCAGGAAACAGCCTTTGCCCTACATGCTGCAGCACAATTTGTTAATAAATACATAGGACAACAGCAAGGGGTGCAAGCAACGATTATGACCCAACAAGGCAAAAAAGAGATTCGCAGCGAAAAAACCATTTGGCAAATTCCACTTACACTTCAAAATAAACAAATCAATGCAACCATCCACAACGATGGTGAAGGCGTATTATTCGCTCGCTGCATAACAACAACAACATCCTTAGAACCCATAACCGAAAAAATAGCATCAGGACTCTCCATGCAAGCTAATTATTATAACAGTAAAAGTGCTCGTATCAATAATAGCGAAATACCACAAGGAGAAGATCTTACCATAGAAATAACTATAAAAAACACAGGTTTAACCGGAACTTACCAAGAATTAGCACTAAACTATCTTGTGCCTTCCGGATTCGAAATTATCAACGAACGTCTCACCGGCAACATGGCAATGCCCGGAGCAGACAATTTTGATATTCGCGACGACCGCTTCTACGTTTATTTCAGCTTACAACAAGGAGAAACAAAAACTTTCCGTTTCCGCTGTAATGCAGCCTTCCGCGGAGAGTACATGCTCCCTGCTATACAGTGTTCTGCAATGTATGATAACAGTATACAAGCTGTTGTTCCCGGCGGAAAAATTATAATCAAATAAAATACGGGGTACCATTAAGTACCCCGTACACTAAAAACATAAAAATTGAAGAATCTCTAACAAATTACATACCCATCATTGGCATAGCAATACTTTGTTTTTTCTTACCGCTCAACATCTCTTCTAATTTATCAGTCAAGGCTTTACCTCGAAGATTTTTTGCAACAATCTTTCCCTCCTTATCCAGAACCAAAATATAAGGAATTCCTGAAAACTGATACAATTTCATAACATCCTTGCCGGCTTTAGGTGCTTGAGCTTGCTCCCAAGGCATATTCTCTTCTTTCATCGCTTTTCTCCACGCAGCACCATCTTTATCAATAGACACACTAAAAAACTCTACACCTTTATCATGATATGCTTTATATGCCTCTTTTAAATGAGGAATCTCCTGACGGCAAGGTCCACACCATGAAGCCCAAAAATCCAACACCAAAATTTTTCCCTTAAAATCCTGAGGACCCAAATTCTTTTTACCATCCGGAGTCGGATAAGAAAATTCTGGAGCCACCTTACCCTCAGCCAAACGCTCTCTCTGTGCTTTTGCATCGGCTCTATCAGCCTTAAACTTCAACAACGGAGCATAATTCGGATTTTTAGCTTCCAATTTAGCCACAACTTTTTCCACTAATTCTGCATTCTCCTCACCTCCCAATCGGGCCAATACTGCCAACACACTATTACGATCAGCATAATGTTCCGCCAAATATTTTATTCTTGCAGAAGACTCTTCTCCCAACATATCATAAAACTTACCTGAAACTTGTTGCTTTGCCTGATCGTCAATACCCTGAATCCGATATACTCCTTGAGAAACTGCAATCATCAATTGATAACCACGATAACCATCCCAATTTATCAAATTCATCAATTCATTATTAGGTCCACCATTAATATGCACGTAAGGAGGATTCTTTATAACAATTTTAGCAGTATCTTTTCCACGAAAATTGATTTCCAAATCTTCATCTTCCGCCCAAAACTGTACACTTTGCCACTTCTGACAATCCAATGTATAGACTCCCGGACGATTTACTTTCATTTTAAACTCATACGTTCCGTCAGGTCGCACATCACATGAATCCAAAATAGTTTTATCGAAACCATTCCGTTCAATAATTTCCATCTTAAAACGATTCTCCGGGAACTGCACTTTTCCCTTAATTGTAATTGTTTTTTGCGCAAAAACCGAACTAACGCCTAATAACAGGCAACTACCTAACACTAAATTTAATAATTTTCTCATACTGATTATCTAAAAAATTAAATACCTTATCTTTTCTTTTCCTTCCAAGGATTTTGTAAACTAACAGCCAACTCTTCAAAGAATTTTCTATAAGACATCATACCAACCGTCCCTTCTGCTTCTTTTTTGGCAGATACAGCCGCAGCATCAATAAACCACTGTGCCGCTTGTTTTCTATACACCTCATCTTTACATTGTTGATCTACACGCAATCCCCAATTGAACAATAACATATCACCGACACGTCCAGCCTTTAACTGCTCATTCCCTAACGAAATATAAGTTTTCCAATCTCCTACTTTCTCGGCATTGGCCATCTTTGCATTAGCAATAATCTCTTCTTGGTCTTGCACATCTGTTTTCTTCAAGCGCTTTACATATTTTTTGAACCCTTTTTCATCTAACACAGCCTTGCCATTTTCCTCTTTTACAAATTCATAGGCACCTCTTGACCATACAGAAGCAATCTTTCTTCTTACCTCCTTTTCGCCAATGTTTCCATAAAGTTCCTCTCGATGCTCATACACATATTGAAACACCTCTGCATCAACATCATTCACATACTTTGCAAACAAAGCCCAATACTTACGCTCACTTAATTTTGCCTTATCCAAAGTTGCAAAATACTCCAAACATACCTTCTCAACTTCTTTCTCCATATATGCTGCTTCCAATGCTTCCATGTAAGCCACCACAAACTCAGGATTACGCTCACCAGCTTCATACTTTCGGGTCATAGCAACCAATCCTCTCCCTTCCAAGGCATCTTGTCCTGCTTTCAATAAACCTGCTAAATCCGGTCCACCGACAACACAATGTTCAACTTCTCCAGCAACATTGATAAAATACAATGTCGGATAAGCTTTCACACCATATTTATCCTTTAGCATCTTACCCTCACCCTTTTCCATATCAAACTTTACATTCACAAACTTCTCGTTAAAGAACTTTGCAGCATCAGGATCGGTAAACACCTCTTTTGCCAACATCTTACACGGACCGCACCAAGAAGTATAACAATCCATGAAAATCATTTTATTCTCTTTCTTAGCCTTTGTCAAAGCCTCCTGCCAAGTTCCTTTTTCAAAAGCGATTCCGACAGCTTGTTTTAAAGCCTCCTCTCCATAACCGATAAACTCCTTTTCCTCGGTGTATCCTCCTGCTATATACACAGGCTTTCCTTTACCATTCACAAAAATAAAAGCCGGATATCCACCCACATTAAATTTATTTGCCAATGTTTTTTCCTTACCAAAATCAAGTTTTACATTGATAAAATGCTCATTATAGTAATCAGCTACACTGTTCAGCGAAAATACATTTTTCACCATCAACATACAAGGCTGACAATAATCGGTATACGCATCAATAAACACTAATTTATTTTCTTTTGCCGCTTTTTTAACAGCCTCTTCATAAGTCAAATCTTCAAAACGAATAGACCGACTGTTGTTACGCTTCACCTCTGCTGCCTTCAAAGCTTTCTCCCCGGCCGTTATCAATGCTGTAGGATCTTTCTCCAATACATAAGGACTTACTGTTCCTAAAATATCACCGTTCGGCATAAAAAATCCAAACGTCGGATACATATTCATCACCAACTTAGGAGCAAAAGCCATACCAGCCTCAGAACCCATATCAATGCGAATTGCGACAGTATTCTTTTTCACAAAATCCACCACTTCTTTCGCTTTGAATATTGCACGATCCTGCAGTACTTTAGCTTGCTTCATTTCATTGTTCATCGGCTTCATCATTGCATCGACCAACACAATCTTTCCCTCTTTCTGAGCCAAAGCAGCAGCTTCTTCCCAAGTTAAATCTTGAAAAACCCCATTCTGAGCCTTTGCTGGCAGTACAAATACTGCCAACAAAAACATCAAACTAAATGAACTTAAAATCCACTTTCTCATAACACTATTCTTTAATTATCATATCTATTACTTTACCAAACCCTTTAAATTCTTGTGTATTTACAATAGCCCCATTCAATTCATTAAACGTAATTTTATATACTTTTCCCTCATTACCATCATAAGTGGCAACAAACAAAATTCGACCGGTATACTCCTCATTATTTGAATGCGTATACAACTTCATGGCTGTCACATTTCCACTTTCTGATGGAAGAATTGCTTTTGGAGCTCCTCCAAATGTCCAAGCATATACTTGATTATCTGCAGAATAAAACATAACATCTCCACGATTACCGAAAACAAACAATTTAGCTTTATCGATATTTTCCAAATTTGCCAAATCATACTTTGCCAAAGTAAGAGGAGAAGCTGCCAAACGGAAATCCGCAGTATATAACCATGGATGGTTATTATCTTTTTCATTTCTAAAAACAGCACAAGTAGTACCGTCACGTCCCTGCTCCATAGCTATCAAATTTAATTTTAATGCACTACTTTCATTCATATTCAACGGATTGTAAACTCCTCCGGTAACACTTGGATAATTTGCACTAGAACCATTATTGGCAATTGTTCTGAATCCACCATTACCGGAAGGATCATATAATACAGCACGATTTGTATTACCACCACTCGCAGGAACAGGAGCAATAAACGGAGCAAACTTAGTGGCCATACCAAACACACTTAAAGGCATTGAGTACTTTTCTGTCTGCCCCATCGTATTCCACTTAATAATATAAAGTTCATTATTATTCATCAAAAATTCCATCCGCCCATAAGCAGGATTCTCATAATAATGACACATAGGAGCATAGACTGAAGGCTGAGTATAAAACATCGTTGAGTAATCTTCCGACACCACCTCGTAAGTTTTAGCTTCCAACTTCACAAAACCATCCTCTTTCCACACAAAAATATGATCATAACTATTATCCATATTCCTCCATGACAAAAATTTACCGCCACTCAATTTCTTCCCATCATTGGAACCTGAAAAACAATTATATACGACTCCGGTCTGTTCCTCCGATAAATCCGGTACGATTTCACTGTCACGGATAACATGTAAATCGCCCTCACCGTTTTTCTCATCGTAAACAACCCAACCTGTTATCGTATTAATGGCAAATTCGAATTTATAATCAGTAACAGCCTTTGTAACCTTATGTGTTACACGCAATACAAGATAATAATCACCGGGAGCCACATCAATCGTCCAGGAAAGATTCTGTTCATTTCCAATCACTTTCTTCGACTCATATTTATCATCCTCATCAGCCTTTGGAGATTGAGGAAAAATACTCCACTCAAAATCAAACTCTTCAGCCTTTGCACCCATATTAAATTTAATATCAGGAGTCAATGTCAACTCTGTATATCCGTCACGACTGATTTTTCCGTTATTAGCTGTCACTTCCGGAATATCAATGACTGCATCCTTCAAATCGGTGTAGTCATAATTACCTTTGTCATCGAAACAGGCGACAAATAAAAATACCAACACCAATGGTATATATGATGTATTAAAAATCTTTTTCATAAATATATTCATTTAAATCATACAAACGTCTAGAACTTATCCCTATGTATTAGCCGAAAAATACATATCACTACCATCATCATCCTTTACACGCTCACCTGTTTCTGCTGCAATTCTATCCAATTCTGCATTCAATTCACCTTGCATTGCAATAATTGGTGTATAATCCCAATTTGCCCATTGTTTCAAATCTATCGTACCTATGTAATTATATACAAACTCATATTTTGCTTTTGTGCATTTCCCCCAAAAAAATGGGATTGCTCCTACATCACCGGTACTTGAATACCAATCTTTGGGAAAATCTCCGGAAAACGCCAATTTCATCTTGCCGTATACTCCGGCAACAAAATCTGCAGATGGCTCTACCACAATATCTGCCACCAAGCCACCTTCGATATCTTTCAATCCTTCTTTGAAAACCTTCACCGGTAATATTACTGTTGTCTCTCCGGCAGGAATAGTCACACTTTTGGCAACTTCAAAATTTGTCCCTAACTCTCCCGTTGTTCTATCTCCTAGTCCTAAGTTTACCATGCGGTCTCTATCCTGTACAACAGTCTGAATCTGAACTTCTATTTCAAATATATATTCTTTCAAAGAAGGAGCTGCATTCAAAAAAGAAAACTCTGCACTATCCTTGCGTTGTACCAATAAATTAACTGCATCAGGACCATGATATGTCTCGATTTCGTCTTCCTGGCAAGCAACAAAAATAAAATGCAATGCCAATAATAACAAACCTGATTTCAATATATTCTTCATATTCTCTGATATTTAAAATTAATTTCTTTGTCCTAAATCAATTTCATCATCCGGCATCGGTAAAGTATATTTTGCATTAGCAGTAGCAATATTTTT
>CAJJNP010000112.1 GCA_905193145.1 uncultured Odoribacter sp.
ATGGATTTTCATTTTGTGTACACGACCCCAACAATAGATTGCTAGTATTTTACCATCAACCTTTAGAGTGTCATTTAAATGAAACTACTATTGCTAAAGCAACCCAGTTCATCACAAATGATACCATACTAAATTTAAAATACAAAAAAGTATTTGTACTTTCGTGTCAAAGGAACAAAATGCTTCTTCCGGCTCATGCATTTAATAAAAATACTCTTGCAGAAATGTTTCGTCTATGTTTTGAACTCCACGAAAGTGATACTCTTATTTATCGGAAAATTGAAGCAATCAATAGCTATTTAATAGAAGCACAACCACGAAGTTTTATTGATTTTCTAACATCTCGCTACCAACCAATATCTATCATTGATAGTGCCTATCCCTTTATCATTTACTCCCTATCAAACATGCTGTTCAATTCGCACTATCTTTTTATAGATATCCATGAACAATATTTTGATATTCTACTTACCAAGAGTAATGATATATTATTATTCAACTCTTATTCATATGGCTCTGTTAACGACATCATTTATTATTCCTTAAATTGTTTACAACAAACCCAAATAAATCCAGACGATTTACAAACTTCCATTTCAGGAAACCTGGTAAACGATCCGATGTTCATAGAAACAATCAATAAATACATTTCAAATATTGCTGTTCTAAACTATGCTCCTTTATCTCAATTAGTAAAAAACGACCAATTGAACAACTCTACGTTTATCCACTTATTAAACATACACAAATGCGAATAATCAGCGGTTCACATAAAGGAAGACAAATCTTTCCAGACAAAAGTTTCAGTGCCCGGCCAACAACAGATTTTGCCAAAGAAAATATCTTCAATGTACTTACAAATTATATTGAAATTGAAGGTATACATACTTTAGATCTTTTCTCTGGCACGGGAAGCATAAGTTATGAATTTGCCTCAAGAGGTGCTACAGAAATCATTTCCATAGAACAAAACTATAAACACTATGCATTTATCAAACGAATGGCAAAAGAGCTAAAATTCGACAAAATGAAAGTGTATAAAGCGGATGTATTTCTTGCCTGCAAAAAATTACAAGGACATAAATTTGATGTCATATTTGCAGATCCACCATATAACCTAGATAAAATTCAAGAAATACCAACAGCTATCTTTGAAAACGATTTATTAGCAAACAGTGGGATTCTTATAATTGAACATCCTGCAAGCGTAGACTTTTCCAAGCATCCACGCTTCACGGAACATCGTCAATATGGAAGTGTAAATTTCACACTCTTCAAATAACACCTGCGAAATCAATTAAAGTATCCATATCGCCATTAATTGATTCACATGGTAATGATGATACTTTATATTCTTCACCGAATTTTAAAGATATAAAAAATCCGTAAGGCAACACCTTACGGATTTATATTTCAAATAGAAAATCCTATTCATACAAAGGATCGCAAGTACACATCAGATTACGGTCTCCATAACCATCATCCACTCGTCCTACTTGAGGCCAAAATTTATTCTCAGCAACCCATGCCAATGGATAAGCGGCCTTGCTACGCGGATAAGAATGAGTCCATTCATCTGCCGTCAATACTTTATGTGTATGAGGAGCATTCTTCAACACATTATCAACTTTATCAGCCTTACCCTCTGCAACTTCCACCATCTCTTCGCGTATAGTCTTCAAGGCCTCAATAAAGCGATCAAGTTCTTCTTTTGGCTCACTCTCTGTCGGTTCAACCATTAGCGTTCCATGTACGGGGAATGATAAAGTTGGAGCATGGAAACCAAAGTCCATCAAACGTTTTGCAATATCCAATTCAGAAATTCCATATTCTTTATTAAAAGAATTACAATCCCAAATCATCTCATGTCCTACTCGTCCCTGCTTGCCTTTAAAAAGAATCTTGAAGCCCAATTTTTCAAATGACGAAGCCAAATAATTAGCATTCAATATAGCCATTTCTGTCACTTTCTTCAAACCTTCACCACCCAACATCAACAAATAACCATAAGTTACAGGCAACATTCCAACAGAACCATAAGGAGCTGCAGACACTGCATGTATTCCATGTTCACCTCCAGTTTTAACAACCGAATGGTTCGGTAAGAACTCTACCAAATGCTTGGCTACACAAATCGGACCCACACCGGGACCTCCCCCACCGTGAGGCATTGCAAAAGTCTTATGCAAATTCAAGTGACAAGCATCTGCTCCAATCGTTCCTGGGCTAGTCAAACCACACTGTCCATTCATGTTAGCCCCATCCATAAATACCTGACCACCATTCTCATGAACAATTGTTATTAATTCTTTGATAGATTCTTCAAAAATGCCATGAGTCGAAGGATAGGTAATCATAGCACCAAAAAGATTATCCTTATTAGCTTCAGCCTTAGCACGAAAATCTGCAACATCAATATTTCCTTCCGGGTCTGTAGCTGTTACAATTATCTGCAAGCCTGCCATCGAGCTAGAAGCTGGATTCGTTCCATGTGCAGAAGCTGGAATTAACATTACTTTTCTATGACCTTCACCACGAGAAATATGATATTGACGCAACACCATTAAAGCGGTATATTCACCGGCAGCACCCGAATTAGGCATCAGACTGCAACCAGCAAATCCTGTCACTTTCTCCAACATATGCTCTGTTTCACGAATCATTTGCTGGAATCCTTCAGCTTGGTCCATCGGTACAAACGGATGCATTCCTCCAAATTCTGGCCATGTGATAGGCAACATTTCAACAGCAGCATTTAATTTCATTGTACATGACCCTAAAGAAATCATAGAAGTAGCTAAAGAAATATCTCTACGTTCCAGATTCTTCATATAGCGCATCATTGCTGTTTCTGAATGATAAATATTAAACACAGGCTGTTGCATATATTCATCATCACGCAACATCTCCGGATCAAGTACTGTACAATCATCCAGGAAAGTCACTTTTTCTGCTTTCTTACCGGCAGCTTCAGCAAAAATACCAACAATAACATTCAACTCATCTTCATTGATTCGCTCATCTGTTGACAATCCGACACAGCCACATTCACAATAGTACAAATTAATATGACGCTCCAAAGCCACTTCACGAATCATGTCAACAGTTACCCCCGCAGGCAATGCAAAACGAATTGTATCAAAGAATTTATCTTTCTTCAGCGTATATCCATATTTACAGATCTCTTCTGCCAAAATAACAGCAGCCGAATGAATATGACGCGCAATTCGTTGCAAACCCTCACGTCCGTGATAAGCTGCATAGAAACCAGCCATCGTTGCATTCAAAGCCTTTGCAGTACAGATATTAGATGAAGCCTTTTCACGCTTAATATGCTGCTCACGGGTCTGTAGAGCCAAACGCAAAGCTTTGTTTCCTTGAGCATCCACTGTCACTCCAATGATGCGCCCCGGAATATTACGTTTATACACCTCTTTAGTGGCCATATATGCAGCATGAGGACCTCCATAAGACATCGGTATACCAAAACGCTGAGAAGATCCGACAACAACATCAGCCCCCCATTCTCCCGGAGGTGTCAATAAAACAAGACTCATCAAATCAGCAGCAACTGTCAATAATGCACCATTTGCATGCAAACGATCTGCCAATGCTTTATAATTACGAATCTCACCATTAGAAGCCGGATACTGCACTACAGCTCCGAATATATCAGCAGTAAATTCAAAATCATCATAATCTCCAAACACCAACTCAATTCCCTGTGGAGCAGAACGTGTAATCAATACATCTTTTGTCTGAGAGAAAACATGATTATCAACAAACAACTTATTGGCACCGGCTTTTTTCATCTCTTTACCACGCAAGCCATACATCATAGTCATAGCTTCAGCAGTAGCAGTCGCCTCATCCAACAACGAGCAGTTCGTTATTTCCATACCTGTCAGCTCCAGAATCATAGTCTGATAATTCAATAGAGCCTCCAGACGTCCCTGTGACACCTCTGCCTGATAAGGTGTATAAGAAGTATACCATGCAGGATTCTCCAAAATATTTCGGATAATAACTGCCGGAGATATTGTATCATAATATCCCTGTCCTATAAATGTACGGTATAATTTGTTTTTGCCGGCAAGCGCTTTAATACGAGCCAAAAATTCATCTTCCGACAACGGAGCCGGTAAGTCTAAAATTTCTTTTAAGCGAATAGATTCCGGAACAGTTTGTCCGATTAATTCATCCACAGATTTCACGCCTATCACCTTCAACATCTCCTCAACATCCTCGGGACGCGGTCCAATGTGTCTTTCTAAAAATTGTTCTTTAGCCATGGTTTAGTTAATATTAATATTATAGATTGTAATCGTTTTCGACCATAAAGGCGTGTAAAATTAAAGTTTTTCCCGATGTAACGAAAATCTTTCAGTCAAATATTTCTTACAACCCGGCAGTTTATTTAAAATCGATAGGCTACACCCAACGAAGCTGTAAAAGCATTAGAAGAATATTTTCCTTCAAATGTTTCATCTACATTGGTAATCATATTTTTCAAACGATATGAGCCATTACGGTCTATACCATGGATGTACAAAAATGCCAAATCAATCTGTAAACGCTTCAAAGGAGCAAAACTCAATCCAAGAGAAGTTCCCAATTTATTCATGCCGGGAGTTTCCGGATTATAATTATCGCTACGAATCGGAGACTGATCAAAATATATTCCGGCACGAATATCCAAACGTTCAGTGGTTTTATATTGGGCGCCAATACGTGCTATTACCGTATTTTTATAATTCTTTTCTGCCTTAATTGTATACCCGTTCAAAACATTCGGAGTAAACACAACATTCAATGAATCATAGGCATGCCAACCCACATATTGTAAATCAAAAGCTACATCCCAACGCTCTGTTGGATGATACGACACCCCAAAAGACAGATTCGAAGGCAATGGCAATTCTGCTTTAAAGGTTCCTTCATTCAAAGGCGGGATTGTCACTTTACCTCCAGTCACCTTAGATAATACTCCAAATAATTGTTCCACTTGTAAACTGGCATAATCAACCATAGCTTCCCCCTCTTCAACCTTCATTAATAACTTTGAACGATAAGAAAGTCCTAAAGTCACCTTATCGCATACATCATACATAACTCCGACATTGAAACCGGCACGTACTTTTGTTTTACCATCCAATGTTGCAGATACCGGTACAGAACCATTTAGTTTGGAAATCATCCCTGTCACCATTTGCTTATCTTTATTCGGCAAAGTAGGTAACTTTCCTACCATTCCTCCCAACAGTTGAAATTCATCAGCACTCATCATTGCTCGAGACAACTGCACCTGACCAATCGCCAGATTCAATCCGGCACCAATACTCAAACGGTCGGTAATTTTATAAGCAAACGTAGGCTGTATAACATAGGATTTCAGTGCAATATCTTGAATCAGGTTTGCCCCTTTCCAATTTTTACCCCAATCCAACGAACTTCCGTATGGAGTTGTAAAAGAGATACCGGCAGAAAAATTATCATAAATCTTAAAACCTGCATAAACATATAATGGAGTACTGACAGAATTGTTTGTCTCTGCTACATAATCTCCATTTTTATACTTTACATTTGAATTAATAAAAGAAACGCCGGCAGAAAAATCAAACGTACTCTTCAAAAATGCCAGTCCGGCCGGATTAAAATGCATACTCTCCGCACCTAATTTCATACCGGTTCCTACATGACCCATACCAGTCTGCTTCGTACTCAACACATTCACTTGAAACCCTTCGGCAAATACAGAACCGAAGCCCACACATGCCGCCAACAACAAAATAATTTTCTTCATAGGATTTTTTTAATTCGTAATATTTTACCTGTCATCACTTTACAACAGGTTTGTAAATTTAAAGCGGCAAAATTAAATACTTCCCCTCCGGATTGTTTCTACTTTGTGGTATGTTCTATATCTTTGAAGACATTAATCAAAACATTAAATATCACATAAAATGCTGAATTTCACACTCACTGATGAGTACATCGAATTAATTAAATTACTAAAAGTCCTTCAAATTGCAGAGAGTGGCGCAATTGCCAAAACCATGGTAGAAAACGGAGAAGTGATCCGTAACGGAGAAGTTGAAACACGAAAACGTGCAAAAATTCGTAAGGGTGAGACGCTATTCGTCGCAGGAGAAACCATTATTATCTGCTGATTGCCGGCATTTTACCGGCAATCCTCTATTTCTGCTTCGGTATTTCCACCTACATACCGAAAAGTCCAATTCAATACATTTCAAGCATTCCTTTTATAGCTCCGAGATAATACTCCCGCCACCCTTCAGTGATTTCCTCAAATACCTCTTCCGGAATGTGGGAATGCTCCAAATTAACAATAGTATAACCTCCCTCCTTTTTCAACTCTATACGCACAATCGATTGCTCTTCCTGTTCTCCAAAAAACCATTCCTGCACCAATAATCTGTTGATTTTGACATCCAAATTCACCCCGGTGATATCCCCTTCCCACAACGAAAATACATATCCTTTTTCTGCTTTCATATCTGCCGGATAGCCACTCCACAATTCAATCTGAAAAGGAGTTGTCAAAGCTGCAAAAACCTCTTCTGGATCGGCAGCTATTTTCAGTGTATAATGAAAATCCATAATTAATTTATTTTCTAAACCCGTTTTATTTTCTGTGCAAAGATAAAAAATCCATTCAATATGAAAACAGTTTCTATAAATTCCTCAAGAACATCAGATATTCCAAGTCTTCTCTTTGCTCTGGCCATCCATAAGCAGAAAACAGCTTGCTGACAGCCTCTGACACCTCTATTTTCATATAATCATTCTCATGCATATAATTCAAATATTTCAACACCCTAAAAGCATTGAAGCCATCAAAAAAACGTTTATGAAACTGCTCTACAGAAGCACAATTAGCATTTATCTCTGCCAATAACCGTCCCCCTTCCATTTGTTTCCAATATTTTTGCAGCCCCCAAACTTGCCTACCCATATATTCTTCCACATAGTTTGGAGATGCTTTATACAAGCAGTCAATCCCTTCAAAGAAATGCTTCAAATCTTCAAAAGCATTCCAATTATAAACAAAATACGTACCTTCCGTCATAATCTGCTGCACAGAACGCCCTGTACCAAAAGGTGTACGGTCTGAACAACGGGCAGAAGGATAAACTTTGGTTTCTCTTAATTCCCCATATCGACCCGTAGAAATCAATTTCTGTATGAAATAGAAATCCTCCCCAGCCTGTCTTTTGTTCATTCCACCCTCCGCCACATAATCCATAGCCCTTACTGCAAATGCAGAACCTATACAATGATATGCATGAGGATGACCAGCATAAGCCAAAGCCAATTGATAATAGCGCAGATATAATTCATATTTCACTATGGCTGTCAACATATCCCCTTTACACTCATTCAAACGATGCGCATATGATATGGAAACTCCAGCCTTGGAGCTCTCTTTAAAACAACGGATTATCGCATCCGTATAATTAGCATCAACCCAAGTATCTGCATCTAATGAAGCAATTGGACAATCCGACTTAGCATGGACATACAACCACCAGGCAGCAGCATCCATAGCTAATTTTCTAGCCAATCCGACTCCGGCATTTTTTGCAGGCAAGTCAAATGCTTCCATAATCTGAAATACGATTCCCTCTCGTTCAATCTCATTGACATAACCATATAACTGACTTGTCAATAATCTATTGGCTTCTTTCACATACTCCGGCAACTGCTCTCCATGATTCACCACAATAATTACCCCGACACTTCCCTCCAAATGAGAACATTGACACAACGAATCAACTGTAAGGAAAATATCTGAATCGTTCAATACTGGTATAATGACAATTATTTCCGTATCCTCAGGAAACTTTGGTTGAAAAACAATTTCATTCCGATTCCAATAACGTTCGAAAACTTTTTTTCTATGCTTCTCCTGCATACTTTTACCTACTGTATAAAACAAAGAAAGGCTGATTACTCAGCCTTTCCCCTATATAAAAAAACAATATTTATTTTCCTTTTTCTGCCTTATACTCTTCATTCAAACGAGCCACCACGTCCGGAGTAATGTCATATCCGTCAACAGCAAACAAAACATTTCCTCCCAACTGAGTACTCAATACAATATCAAAACCTTTTTCCTTATTATACTTTTTCAAAAAGACAGTCAATTTATCAAACAACTGCTTGTTCAACTCATTTTGCTCCCGAGCTGTCTTAGCAATCATATCCTCTTGCAAACGACGAAGATTTTCCTGTTTTACCAACAGCTTGTCACGAGCTTCAATTGCACGAGCTTCAGATAAGAAACCATTATTTTCTAACTTACGCTGAAATTCAGCAGCCTCTTGGTCTAATGATTTTGCCTTCACATTCAACTCTGTTCTCCGCTCTTCTTGCGTTTTCAAAAAAGCTTCGTTCAATTCAACTGCCAATAAATACTGACTCATCAACGTATCCGTATTAATATACACAATGCGCGCAACATTACCAGATCCTGCATTTTTAATAGTAGATGTAGAATTAGTTGCAGCTTCTTGATTCTGTGAATTACAAGCTGAAAATGTTAGCCCGATTAAAGCGCTTAACACAACACTCAAAACAATAGAAAGATTCTTCATAAGTACACTCTTCATTAAACAATAAATTTACAAAACGCGTACTGTTAAACACAAGCATTTTGTATTGCAAAGATATATTTATATACACTCAAACAACCTACTTTCTTCTTTTTTCTACATAATAAATTTTCTTTAACAAATCAATTTCTCTCGTATCCAAAACATCTTTATTATCACGCAAATTCTTTTGCAAACGCAACCTCCTGAAAGCATCCAAAGAATAAGTACCTACACCAAAACGAACATCCACGTGTCCTCTCATTTCAACACTCCGAGCATATTCATTTATCACCATCTTCTGATTCATATCCGCATCCATCCTTCTGTTAGGATCATACGTCTGTCTGAGAATGCCTTTCATATTATTACGGGCATTCATCATGTCCTGCATTCGATTTTCGCCCCATCGCCTAATAATCAATGCCTCAGACAGCTGTAACGTATCGGGCGACATAAAAACTCCCACCATATATTCCTCTGCATCCAACGAATCTGGTACAACAACCAGACAGGGACGATAACCGACATAGGTAAACCGGACAGTATCTCCTCTTTGTAATTGAATTCTGAAATATCCGTTTTTATCCGAAGCCGTTCCCTTTCCCTCTCCCAAGCGACATGTCACACCCGACAAAGGCTCCGTCGTTCCACTATCCAACACCACTCCTGAAAAAAAGATTGTATCAATAGCAGAAAGCACCTGAGCTCTTAAATCGGAAGCACCCACCCATAAAAAAAATAATATCAAAAAAAATCTAATCATTCTTCGTGAGCCATTTCTGTATGCGACAAAGCTGTTTGTAATAACTCCCGGGCACGAAAAAGCTGGGCCTTTACCGTTCCCAAAGGAATCCCTAATACATCAGCAATTTCATCATATGAATACTCGTCAAAATAGCGCAGTTCTATCAAGCGCCGGTATCGTCCTTTTAGCATTGCGACTTGTTTCCGCAAAAAAGAGGCCCGTTGCATCCGCACAATCTCCTCTTCGGGTGTCAACACATCGGCCGGAATACTATATATATATCCTCTTTCATCCTGATTTATATCATCATACTCCAACGATACCAACTTAACCCTTTTCTTACGAATAAAATCTATCGTATTATTGGATGCTATCTTAAACAACCACGTACTGAAAGCAAATTGAGGTGAATAGAAATTCAAACTGCCAAAAGCTTTTTCAAAAGCTTCAAACGTCAAATCTTCTGCGTCCGCACGGTTATTTACCATCTTCAGTATCATAAAATATACTGAATCCTTATATCTTTTAAAAAGCTCCCCATAGGCTTTTTCATCACCGGCAATTGCCCTCTTCACTATCTTATAGTCGACCAAAGCCTTCTCCGACAAACCATCTGTTATCTCCATTTTTTTCTTGCAAATACTGAATAAGTGTAGTAATATAGTTTATAAATAAAACCATACACACCATTACGTAACGAAGATACAAAAAGTTTCTTCTGTCCCAGTTTTTTTAGCCCAGCATTAATGATTATTAAATTAAATACACAAACAACAACTATCGGCACCAGAAAATAGAGCCAATATTCACTCATACAAATAAAATAAAGTGATAAAAGATAAAAACACCCCTCAAATACATAATCGACATAGCCTCCCAATATAGCCTTTCTATCCCACTTTTGTTTTGTTGCATAATAATAGGAAAAATCATCTTTCCAGGCTCTGGCATCATCTTCTATGATTGTAATAAGAGAATCCTTCCCGTTCGCCATAGCCACCTCTCCATGTTTAGACAACACCTTCACCATGTCTGTATCATAACCTATATATTCTTGAGTATTCTTGGTAAATCCTCTTTCTTCAAGATAATATTTTTTACGATATCCCATATTACAGCCATCACCAGCTACACACAATCCCATACGCACTCTCCATCCCGTCTGCCAAAAACGCATGCATCGAAAAAAACGCTTGACATTATTCTTTATTTCCTCACTATAATTCGCCATTCCCTGCACTACAGCAGTCTTTTCCGAAAAAGCAGCCTGCATAGAACGAATCCAATGAGACGAAGCCGGACGACACCAAATCTCTGAAAACAATAAAATATCATATTGGGCTGCTAACACACCTATATGAATCGCCAGTTTTTTTGTTCTCCGGAACTTTGTTTCCGGTGAAATTCTTGAAGTCTTCAAATTGGGATACTTTTCCTGGAAATGCTCCAAAAC
>CAJJNP010000113.1 GCA_905193145.1 uncultured Odoribacter sp.
GGCCTAATGACGGTAGTCTAACAAAAGGAACTTATACGGCAGAGTTGTTCTGCGATAATGAAGTAATCGGTACTACTGAATTTACTCTACGATAAATTCTAAATATTCAATTTAACCAACAAAACTATGACAGATATAGAAATAGCAAGTAATGTGACTTTAAAACCCATTACACAAATAGCAACAAAATTAGGAATTGATCCTGATGTTATTGAATTATATGGCAAGTATAAAGCCAAACTGCCGCTGAACCTTATCAATCCTGATAATATGAAAGGCAAGCACCTGATTTTGGTGTCGGCAATATCTCCTACTCCCGCCGGAGAAGGTAAAACTACGGTATCTATCGGATTAACAGAAGGCTTAAACCGAATTGGTAAAAAGACAACGGTTGTACTGCGCGAACCTTCATTAGGTCCTGTATTTGGTATTAAAGGAGGAGCTACCGGAGGCGGCTATTCGCAAGTATTGCCAATGGAAGATATCAATTTGCACTTTACAGGAGACTTTAATGCCATCGAAAAAGCACACAACTTATTAGCTGCCTTGATTGACAATAATGTGCAAAACAAAACAAATTCATTAGGTCTAGACCCTCGAACAGTGACCTGGAAACGAGTAATGGATATGAATGACCGCTCTCTTCGTCATATCATTGTCGGTCTGGGAGGAACTAGTTCTGGTATACCAAGAGAAACCGGATTTGATATCACAGCAGCTTCAGAAATCATGGCGATACTCTGTCTAGCAGAGAATTTTACAGATTTGAAAGAACGTCTAGGCAATATCTTTATCGGATATACTTATGACAAACAACCAATTTATGCTCGCGACTTAAAAGCCAATGGTGCAATGGCTGCCTTATTAAAAGATGCCATAAAGCCCAATTTGGTACAAACCATTGAAGGGAATCCAGCTATTATCCATGGAGGTCCGTTTGCCAATATCGCACAAGGAACAAACTCTATCATTGCAACAAAGATGGGTCTGTCATTGTCCGATTATGTAGTAACAGAGGCCGGTTTCGGTTTTGACCTGGGAGCAGAGAAGTTTTTTGACATTAAATGCGTAAAAGCAGGTTTGAATCCCAGCGCCGTTGTATTAGTAGCAACCATTCGTGCCTTAAAATATCATGGGGGAGCAAAACTTGACAGTCTGAAAGAAGAGAATTTAGAAGCTCTACGCAAGGGTATTGAAAACTTGGAAAAGCATGTGGAAAATATGAAGAAATTCAATATTTGTCCTATTGTTGCTCTAAATAAATTTATGACGGATACTGATGCCGAAATACAAATTATTGCAGACAAATGTGATGAATTAGGCGTGCCAATGGAGGTTGCTGACGTATGGGCAAAAGGAGGTGAAGGTGCAGAACCTTTGGCTAAATTAGTTGCAAAAGTTGCCGAACAGTGCGTATGCAAATTAAAGCCTATGTATGATTGGAGCTGGAGTGTAGAGAAAAAAATCGAAACTCTTGCCAAAGAAATTTATGGAGCTGCAGCTATTGATTATACCTCACAAGCCAAGAGTGATTTGAAAAAAATCACAGCTTTAGGGCTGGATAAATTACCGGTATGTGTTGCCAAAACACAAAAATCTCTTTCCGACAATCCAAAATTATTAGGACGTCCGAAAGATTTTGTTGTCACTGTAAGACAAATCGAAATTGCCGCAGGAGCCGGATTTGTGATTCCTATCACTGGAGACATCATGCGTATGCCAGGATTGCCTGATAAACCGGCAGCTGAAAATATTGATATAGACGAAAACGGACATATCACCGGCTTATTCTAAATATCAATTGTACAAAAGGTTCGCCGGATATGACTCATATATCCGGCGAATTTAATTTTTCTACTTCCAGAACTTATATTAAGATACAAACAATATGAAAAGTAGCGGCATTGCATTTATTGTCGGAATCATCTTTATTATATTAACAGATACTGCTTTTGGCTTACAAATCAGAAGATTTATCAGAAAAAAATGGCAGTTATCTCTCTATGTTTTTCAAACACTATTTTTCATTACCGCCATATTACTATTTCATTTTTCCATTTCTAAAATCAAAGGTCCTGAAAGCTATTTTTGGATAGGTAAATTATTTGGAGTTCTCGTTCTGTTTTATATTCCCAAACTACTCTATATCATAGTGAGAGGTATCGGATTCTGTTTAAAAAAAATTGCACCTAAATTATCCAATACACTACACTTTATTGCTGGATGCCTCACCATTCTTTCATTTTGTTTTTTACTATATGGCATCACATGGGGACGATACAATTACAGAATAGACAAAGTGGAAGTTCCTATCGGTAATCTACCAAACAGTTTTAAAAATTTTACCATAGTACAGCTGTCAGATATTCATCTGGGAAGCTACGGAGAAAGTTACAAAGGGATGGAACAATTAGTCAATGAAGTCAATTCACTAAAACCTGATATCATTGTTTTCACCGGAGATATGGTAAACAATTTTGCTGATGAAATGCCCTATTGGATTCCTACATTAAAACAATTGAAAGCTCCCTATGGTAAATATGCAGTTACTGGCAATCATGACTATGGAGACTATACACGATGGGCCAGTCAGGAAGCCAAACAAGACAATATGAAGCGCTTTTATCATAATATGCACGCAATGGGTTTTAAAATGCTAAATAATTCTCACATTCCCATTATACGTCAAGGCGATACTCTGTGGCTGGCCGGTGTCGAAAATTGGGGGAAACCGCCATTCCCTCGTTACGGAGACTTATCAAAAGCGTTAAAGAATTTGAAGGCTAACCAAAGTATCATACTGTTATCACACGACCCATCTCACTGGAAAGCAGAGGTGCTGTCATCACCAGTTTCACTAATGCTTTCAGGGCATACGCATGCCATGCAGTCCGGCATACGAATAGGAAATAAAGAATGGAGTCCATCCAAATATATCTATCCAGAATATGATGGCTTGTATCAAAAAGGAAATCAATACTTATATGTCAGTCGTGGTCAAGGATATATCGGCTATCCCGGACGTATTGGGCTTCGACCTGTTATAACTCTATTGACTTTAAAATGAAACGACTACAACACTCAGGCTTTGCGAAACAATTGATTATATATCTTTTGACTACATTGATTATCACCTTTATAGTCATATCTTTTTTAATAATCAATTCCGTACATACAAATTGGATCATACTGCTGTTACTTAGCGGAGGTCTGATTATCATGTGTATCGGCATCATTTATATTGTCCACCATTTGTCGGCACCTTTGACACATTTAACAATAGCTATCAGACAAATGGCTGATGGTGATTTTAAAATAGTGATACCACAAAAAAAGTCAAGTGCAGAAATCAATGAACTATATGCTTCATTTATTTATATGCAACAAAAACTTATTGACTATATTGAGAAGCTAAAACAAACAACTATTGAACAAGAACAACGGGAATCCGAAATGAACATGGCCCGCAGAATACAGCAACGCTTTTTACCACACCACATAGAACTGCCCGATAGCATTGAACTGGCAGCAGCACTCTACCAATCCAAAGAGGTGGGTGGAGATTTATACGACTTTTTTATCACCAATAACCACCTCTATTTCACTATCGGAGATGTTTCTGGCAAAGGGACTCCTGCTGCTTTATATATGGTATCTATCTGTAAATTATTCAGATATGCTTCGCAGACACATACATCAACAGCCACTATCTGCAATATAATAAACAAACATATGTGTGAAGATACAGAAGATGACATGTATGCCACCATATTCATGGGAATATTAGATCTTAACACCGGCATTTTAACCTATACAAATGCCGGCCATCCCTACCCTCTCATTATACAAGCTTCTAAAAACATTGAATATATTGACAGTTATTTGGATGTTCCTGTCGGCATCTTAGAAGACCATCAATTTGATGAATATACATACCAATTGACGCAAGATACTTCTCTCCTGTTTTATACTGACGGAATCACAGATGCAGAAAATCCTCAAGGCCAGTTTTTCGGTAAAGAAAAGCTAGTAGAAAAAGCAAAATATTGCAAATTTCATACACCACAAGAATCTGTTGAAGCGATTCTACAACAGATAAAACAACACATTGACACACGGCATCAATCTGATGATTTAACCTTGCTATTGATAAAATACTGCGGATAAGGTTATTTCAATACCGTCGTCACTTCTTGCAAATATGCTTTCAGCAATTCCTTATTTCTTGAAAGCGTATCTCCAACAATAAACTGCTTGCTCTGCAAATTCCATACACTTAATCCATCATCCGAAATTACAGCTGCAGCATTGGGATAGGAATAAAATGCAAAAGGGAAAGCAAGAGTTGACAATAAATTACGACTATATCTATAACCGGAATGATCTATACCCAATTGTGCCAATACAGTGGCAATCATATCGGTTTGCGACCCAATTGTTGAAATGACAGAATCTTGCACATTTAGCGCACCACCAGTCAATAACAAGGGTATATGATAAGCTTCCGGCATATTAGGGTCTACATGTTTGATATGCCTTGTTCCATGATCTGCCATCAGAATAAAAAGAGTATTATCCCAAATTCCTGACTTTTTACATTTACTGATAAATTCTCCAATACATTTGTCGCTATAATGAATAGCATTCATAAACATATGTTCGATATCATTTCCAGGAAACTTCACTTCACCAGGAACCGTAAATGGTTCGTGGCTGCTCATATTGAATGCCATATACATAAAAGGCTGTTTCGCTTTTGATACATCCTCATACAGTCTTTCAAACATATATTCATCATGCACTCCCCACTTAAAACGATTTTCAATTGCTTCGCCCGAAAAATCGTCTTCTGTTACCATCTCCTGAAAACTCATCGTAACATAGGAGCGGAAACTTCCAAAATTGATGTCTCCGGCATAATAATAGCGAGTTGAGTAACCTGCCTTTTCCAGATCTTTAGGAAAGCATGGATAGTTCATGATTTTATTTGGATATTTAATTAATGCTACTGACGGATTTGAAGGAAGAGCACTTATGGCAGCTACCATGCCACGATCAGAACGCGAACCTGTAGCATAGATATTGGAAAACAATACACCTTCTTTTGTCAATGCATTCAAGTTGGGCGTAACATCCGGCAGTCCGCCTAATAGTTCAATCGCATTCGCTGTAAAACTTTCCAACAAAAGGAAAACGATATTCGGACGTTCTGTTTTCAATAAATGCGGGAACTTTCCTTCTGTATGCTCTGCATCTGTTATAATTTGATGCGCTTCCTCTTCAGACATGAAAGAATAAGCCTTATCCAATTTCTTTTTATGCATCAATTCATAGACAAAATTCCATACTGGATTAATGGCAGCTTGATTAGCGTACATATTTGTCGCATGAAAAAATACAAAACTACTGTTTAACGGAGCAACATTTACACCTCCTCTAACAGGTAGAAGCATCAACCCTCCAATAATCAAATATACCGGAATAGTACGATAATCTTTACTTTCGTAATGCAACGTAGGTAAAATCCACACCCGAAAAATCCTCCATGCCCCCAAAAAGAAGATAAACATAAAAACCACCAGAGATATAATCAACCAAACAGGTGTTGATGCCATTGCTTCTTTAGGGGTTTTCAAATACATCAAAGGCGTAGTATCAATATGATACCCCCAGTTTTTAAAAAGCTCGAGATCGATAGTCATTACAACCGTAAAGAACACTAAACAAACAATTGTCAATACGGAATAAATAAATCTTATAACTCTCTGATTTAAAAAGCAAGATATTGCCATAATAACGGACGAAAGCATCATTATATAGCCACCTAGGGACATATCCAAAGACAAGCCTTTCCCGATAATATGCCCGATATCACCGACTGTTAATGTTGTTGAATCCTGCCATTGATACAACAAAAAAATAATCTTGGCCACTACTGATAATAAAATCCAGAACAGATAATATTTCAATAAAAACAACAATTTAGCTTTCATAATCCTTATATCATTATAATATCTTCTAATAAAACTGCTTAAAATGGAGCTTCTCCCATATTGTCCGCAACATCAAAACTGCCACGCAGACTATCAAGTCCTTGATTCAAAGCTGGCATTGGTTCATCATTCATTTTTGAACTGAAAGTTTGAGTGACCACCTCTTCTGTTATAGATGTTGATGCAAAAGGTGATGAATTTTCCAAATTTTCAAAACGAGTCAATTCGGCACGGAAACGTAAATTTACTTCCCCAACAGCACCATTACGATGCTTTGCAACAATAATAGTGGCTATACCCTTCAATGAGTTACCCTCATTATCTGTTTCAATACCATATTTTTCAGGACGGTGAATAAACATTACCATATCTGCATCCTGCTCGATAGATCCTGATTCACGCAAATCGGACAGCATCGGTTTTTTATCTGGACGCGACTCTACTCCACGATTCAACTGAGACAATGCCATCACCGGGATACTTAATTCCTTGGCAATAATTTTCAATTGCCGTGAAATCATACTCACCTCTTGCTCACGATTCCCTCGCATGTCCGCTCCAGCCGTCATCAACTGCAAATAGTCGATAATCAATACTTTTATCCCGTATTTTTGTTTTAAACGACGGCATTTGGCCCTCAATTCAAAAATGGATAAAGCAGGTGTATCATCAACCAAGATGGGAGCTTCTACTAATGCCTTAATCCGGCTATGCAATTGCTGCCATTCAAAATCCGTCAATCGTCCGGTTTTCAATTTTTCAGAAGCTAACTCAGTTTCACTGGCTATTAAACGATTCACCAATTGAACAGCCGACATTTCCAATGAAAAGATTGCAACACACTGTTTATGAACAACAGCCATATTCCTTGCCATTGACAAAACAAAAGCTGTTTTACCCATCGCAGGACGTGCTGCAATAATCACCAAGTCAGATGGTTGCCAGCCGGCTGTCATTTCATCCAATGCAATAAAACCGGAAGGCACTCCGTTTATTCCATCCGGCTTTGAAGCTGCCATCTGGATTCCCTTTATAGCTTCATCAATGATGGGAGCTATTTCTTCTGTATCTTTCTTGATATTTCCATCAGCAATGTCAAACATAGACTTTTGAGCTTTGTCTATCAAATCTGACACATCCGTTGCATCATCATAAGCCAATTCCTGCAACTCTGTACAAATGCCAATCAATTTCCGCTGCAAATATTTCTGGATAATAATTCTTGCATGGAACTCAATATGTGCTGCCGAAGCCACTCGCGAAGTAAGCTGAGACAAATAATAATATCCGCCTACCATCTCCAGCTCTCCACTTTGTTTTAAAGCTTCACTGACGGTCAACAAATCTACCGGCTCGTCATTCACGCACAATTTCTGTATGGCACGGAATATCCGCTGATGTATATCTTTATAAAATACTTCAACTTTCAACATCTCCCCTACCATTGCATACGCATCCCTTTCCAGCATCAAAGCCCCTAACACCGCTTCTTCCAAATCAATTGCCTGGGGCGGCATTTTACCATATTCTGCCTGTAAATTGCTTACAGTTTTCTTCTCATTAAAATTTGGATTCTTAGCCATACAAAAACATTTAACTTCTAAGAGATACTCCTCTCCTTAACAATTCCCAAAAACATCTTGCTGTAGCCTCTACATCTGCCAAGGCATTGTGTGCATCATCAAACCCCTCACCAAATAACATTTGATGCAATTCCATCAACTTCGGTGGTTTAAATCCCCTTTTACCCGGTAATTTACAATAATTGGTTGCACTGCGCATGGTACAGCATTTAGGCTTTAAAAACAATGTTGTCATCATACGCAAACGCTCAAATTCTGCGCCAACAATGCATTCATCAAAACTTATATTATGCCCCACCAATAATTCAGCAGCATCTACCTGCTCCGCAAACTCATCCATAGCCTCTTGTAAAGGGACTCCTTTTTCCTTTGCCATCAATGTCGTTATACCATGTAATCTTGACACTTCAGGAGGAATTACAAATCCTTCAGGACGAATAATCAAATCCCGACTATTTAGCTTATTTCCTTGATTATCGTAAGTAATCCAAGCCAATTGCACCAATCTGGGCCAATTGTCAACATCTGTAACAGGAGCATTCCAGCGTTTAGGCAGACCGGTAGTTTCTGTATCAAAAAACAAATACATACCCTATATTCTAAAATAACAATGAAGAATTCCCTACAATTATCCATAGGAAATTCTTCATCTCATGCCGGATAATTGGCAATATTAGTTAAAATCACTTTTTCTCTTCTGTTTCAAAACTCTTGTTATACTGGTGCATTGCCCGGTAACTCATTCCCATGCTAGAGAAACCGCCATCGTGATACAAGTTTTGCATTGTCACTTTTCTGGTTAAGTCAGAGAATAATGCAACACAATAATTTGCACACTCTTCAGCATTGGCATTTCCAAGAGGAGACATACGGTCGGCAAAGTCAACCAAAGAATCAAAACCTTTGATACCACTACCTGCGGTAGTCATCGTCGGCGACTGTGAAATTGTATTCACTCGTATTTTCTTTTCACGACCATAAATATATCCAAAGCTACGTGCAATTGACTCCAACATAGCTTTTGCATCAGCCATGTCATTATACTCAAACATTGTACGCTGTGCTGCCACATAAGAAAGAGCTACTACAGACCCCCACTCGTTTATGGCATCCAACTTTTTAGCTGTCTGCAATACTTTGTGAAATGAGATTGCTGAAATATCAAGAGTCTTAGCCAAAAAATCATAATCCAAATCATCATACGGCCTTTTTTTTCTCACATTCAATGACATTCCAATTGAATGCAAAACAAAATCCATCTTACCACCAAAATGTTTCATTGACTGTTCAAACAAATTAGTCAAATCTTCAGAGCTGGTAGCATCAGCCGGAATCAAAGGTATATTATTTTTAGCTGCAAATTCCTGTATATCTCCCATACGAATAGACAACGGTGTATTTGTCAGCACTATTTCGGCACCTTCTTCGATGCATTTTTCTGCCACTTTCCATGCAATAGACATCTCATTCAACGCACCGAAAATAATTCCCTTTTTTCCTTTCAATAAATTATAAGCCATCTTTTCTTCGTTTAATTTTACTACATATCTTGCTGCAAAGTTAAGAATAAAGTTAGAAAAACTCCTCGTTTCACTTTAACAAGTTTTGAGCGGCTTCCAATGCCGCAACAGAAATTTCCTCTCCGCTCATCATTCCGGCTATCTCCTTTACTCGTTCATCATACGATAATTTACGTATATGCGAAATTGTAAAATCCTGATTATCTTCCTTATACACTTTAAAATGACAATCGCCGGCCGCTGCTATTTGCGGTAAATGAGAAATACTAATCACCTGCATCCGCGTTGCCATTTCTTTCATCATCTGTGCCATACGATGAGCCACTTCACCAGAAAGCCCGGTATCTATTTCATCAAAAACAATAACAGGCAACTGTTTACTTCCTGACAATACGTATTTTAATGCCAACATTACTCGCGAAATCTCACCTCCTGACGCAACTTTAGCAATCTCGCCCGGCTGCTGATTTTTATTGGCTGAAAATAAAAATCTAACATCATCACATCCTGTCGGTGTAAAATGCTCCAAAGCAACCAACTCAACAACAAATTCAGCATGTTTTATCCCCAATCCTACCAATAAACGCTTCATTTCATCACATAACAATGCCTGAGCCCCCTCCCGCATATCATGAATCTTGGTTGCAAGAGCTTTCATTTCTTGCTCTGCCTGTCTCAACTTCGATTCCAACGCAGCAATTTCTTCACTACAACCTTGAATGCTGTTCAACTGCTGTTCTAAAGATTCATATATATCCAGTAGATCAGAAACATCTTCCACCTTATATTTATACAACAAGTCATATATTACATTCAATCTTTGGTTAATAGCCTCTATCCGTCCTCCATCATATTCTACACCTTCTCCTTTGCGCTCTGCTTCGTCCGCCAAATCATTCAACTCGATAATGACTGATTCGATCCGTTCCCTATATTCTTTTGCTTCAGGCCATGCATTCTCAATTCCCTCCAAAGAATGTCTCGTCTCTTTTAACACAGAGATTATTGATTGCTCATTATCACGAATATTCCAAGCCATGCCCCCCAAGGCAGATTTAATAGACTCAGCATGATTCAGCATATCCAATTCCTGTTCCAGTTCTTCCTTCTCACCATTTTTCAGCTGAGCATTTTCTAGCTGACTGAATTGAAAACGCAAATAATCTCCTTCCTTCTCGGCATCAGCTGCTTTATCTTTTAAATTTTTCAATTCAACAGTCCATTTCCTATACTGATAATATAATTCATGATATTCAGCCAATAACTTCCCGTTTCCACAAAAAGAATCCAATATTTCAGTTTGATATTCCGGCTGTCCCAACAACAAAGACTGGTGCTGAGAATGGATATCCACCATGTAATTACCAAATTCCTTTAGCAATTTATTATTTACCGGAGTATCATTAATAAAACATCGTGATTTCCCTTCGGCAGTCACTTCACGACGCACGACAACACTTTCAGAGTAATCCAAGTCATTCTCTTCAAACCAACTCTGCAAATTATATCCGCTCACATTGTAGACAATTTCCACCACGCACTTCTTGGATTTATCCATTATCGCTGCAGAATCAGCCCTCTGCCCTAATGTCAAACCGATAGCTCCAAGCAATATTGATTTTCCAGCTCCGGTTTCTCCTGTAATAATAGAAAATCCTTTGCCCAAATCAATCTCTGTCTTATCAATTAATGCGTAGTTATTAATAC
>CAJJNP010000114.1 GCA_905193145.1 uncultured Odoribacter sp.
TCTCCACCAGGGATGAAGCCTCGGTTTGCATAATGAAAAGGAGAATGACTAGCAATGATTATTGATGCTTGTTTGGGTAAGTAGTTTAATAATCCTTTAACCCATGTTATTTGTTCGTTGGTCAAGGCTTCTGTATATTTTTTATTTCCAGTGTAAAGGATATTGTCCAAAACGATACAGAATACATTATTCATTTGAAATGCATAATAAGTGGGACCGAAGTATGTTTCATAGTTTTGGGCAGAGGCTTTGTCATCTGTAATGGCAGCATTATGGTCGTGATTGCCAATCACCGGATAGAACGGAATTTGTAAGTGAGACATTTCTTTTTTGTAGATTGAGAAATGGTCAAAATAGTCCCATACAATATCTCCGAGACTAATTCCGATAACTTGGGAGTTTGAATTATGAGAAGATATAGTTTCTTTTAAATCCGGGATACTTTCTTTTTGAAAACGTTCAAATTGTTCATTGCTTCTGGTCTGTACATCTGCAATAGCAATTAGTGTATGATTTTCAGTAATATTGTTAGGTGTAAGATTAAAAATATATTCTGTTTGATCTGTTTGTAAATTCTGATAAAATTCAGGTGTTCCGCTAGTATAATTGGCCGTGTATCCAGATGGCGTGATTAGGTAGACAAATTTAGCATTTTTGTCGGTGTCTAGTTTGAAGTTTCCCTGTTTGTCGGTTTGAGTAAATTGATATCCGTCCGTGATAATAATTTGAGATAATCCTTTTTCTCCAACTTTTACTTTGCCTTGTATTGGCATACAGAAAACGGTATAACTGATAAACAGAAATACCCATGATAACAATAATGATTTCATAGATTTATTCTTTGATGATAACAGAATTAAAAATTGCATATAACTCCTCTGCTGTTTTGGCTTTTTTTAGTGTTTTTTCCAGCAGGACGGTTTCTTCCTCATAATATGCCATATATGCAACATCCAAGCATTTTGCTAATTGGTCTTGAGCTGTTTGCGCATCTATGGTCTGACGGCGTACCGCTTTTTTGAAATGGCTTTCCAATTTTAAAATGGCATTGTAAATTGCCGGTTTGAATATTTCCATTGTATTATCGGTAAATCCTATAGAAGCATCATGCTTTTGTACATAAATTTTTTGTGTTGCATATATTTTACGAGCTATCTTATCTCCTAAAATATGTTGCGGATAGTCTGTTAAATCTGTATGATTTAAATCTATACCATAGTTTGTGAAAATGAATGCTGGGGAGCTTTCGGTGTTGTTTGAATTATCAGAAGCCGGCAGGTGATTTTTTTTGTCGGCATATGCCATTGTTTGTGCATTAATAGCTCCTGTGAATAAGATAATTGTAAGAAATAGAATAGTGATTTTCATGATAGCAGTTTTTTTGTTTTTACTGCTGCAAAGAAAAGGTAGATAGATTACAATGGTATAAACAAATAGTGTCATTCTTGTTAAATGTGAAGAGGCCTGTTGTTCACATTATCTTCATATCTCTGTAATGATCCCGTTTTTTCTTGGATTTATTTTTGCGGCAATTAAAAACTATAATGTTGTTATGAGACGTAAAAGTAAAATCAGAATTTTAAAGAGAGTTTTATTGACTTTATGTATTTTGTGGACGACTTGTTCAATCAGTTTGGGGCAAGGTTTTGTTGTGTCGGGAGTTGTGAAAGATGCTCAAGGAGTTCCGATGCCTGGAGTTGCCGTTGTTTTAAAAGGTACAACTTTGGGAAGTGTGACACAAAATGATGGAACTTATTCATTGTTAATAGGTGAGATAAAGCCTGATGCAGCGTTGGTATTCAGTTTCTTGGGGTACAAAACACAAGAACTGAAGATAAATGGAAAAACAGTTTTGAATGTAACTTTAAAAGAAGAAAGTCAGGAATTGGATGGGGTTGTTGTAACAGCACTTGGAATTAAGAGAGAGGAAAAAGGATTGGGGTATTCAACTCAAACTGTGACGGAAAAAATGATGTCAGATGCAACACCTAATAATTGGGCTTCTGCTTTAATCGGAAAAGTTGCCGGTGCTAATATCTTATCAACTTCTTCAGGTCCGATATCTTCAGCCCGTATTACCTTAAGAGGAGATGCATCTTTGAATATAAATGGTAATGATGCATTAATTGTATTAGATGGAGTGCCTTTAAATAGCCAGATGACAGGTAATGGATCTAATTCCTATGGTGCAGGAGGTGGTGGTGATGTCCCTGTTGATTATGGGAATGGAATTGCAGATATTAATCCTGACGATATTGCAAGTATACAAGTCTTAAAAGGAGCTACTGCAGCAGCATTATATGGTAGTCGTGCTGCTAATGGTGTTATGCTTATTACAACAAAATCAGGAGTTAATAAAAAGAAGAAATATTTAGGAGTGACTTTTAATTCAAATTCCAGTTTTGATAGAGTGTTGCATTGGCCTGATTTTCAGGAGGAATATGGTCAGGGAGATTTGAAAACGAATAGTGATGGGAAATTGTTTTATTCTTATGGAGATTCAGAAGATGGGCCGGCATCTGGAAATGTTGCACTATCTTTTGGCCCGCGCATGGATGGGACATTGTATTATCAATACGATCCTGAAACTAATACGATGGGAACTGTTCGTACTCCATGGGTGAAACGGAATCATCGTAAAGCTTTTTGGCGTACGGGCTATACGTTGACTAATAGTGTCGCTATTGATGGCTCTACGGAAAAGAGTATGATGCGTCTTTCTTTTACTTATACCAAGAATGAATGGATAATGCCTAATACTGGTTTTAATCGATTAGCTGTGTCGGGTTCGTTTCAAAATCAGGTAAATTCAAAATTAAGAGTTATGGCAAAAATTAATTATGCCAAGAGACAGAGTGATAATTTACCAGCAACCGGTTATAATAATTCTTCTATACCCTACTTTATGATATTGACAAATCCGAGTGTGGACGTTCGTTGGTATAAGCAACGTTGGGTGAAAGGTAAAGAGGGGATAGAGGTTTTAAGGCCTTTTAGTCCGTGGCTGGATAATCCATATGTAATAGTTTATGAATGTTTGAATCCGATGGAGAAACATAGCGTTGTTGCTACTGGTTCAATTATTTATGAAATATCTCCTAAATGGGAGTTGATGATTCGTTCTGGTATTGATTTGAGTTATGATAATCGGGAGATGATTCGTCCTTATGGATTAAAGAATTTTGCAAAAGGTTTTTATCAGCAACAAAATGTATTTGGCTTTGAAAATAATACGGATGTGCTATTGACATATCGAGAGCAGTTGAGTAATAGTTTTAATTTGAGTGTGTCTGTTGGAGCAAACCGTATGGATAATAAATATAGGATGCAGCAGGCTTATGTAAAAGACTTGATAACTCCTGGAGTATATAAATTAAGTAATGGGGTTTCTGCTCCTATTACAACATTTACCGAAAGAAATAAGCGTGTAAATAGCGTATATGGAACAGCTACGCTTTCTTATGAAAATAAAATATTTTTAGATGTTACAGGTCGTAATGACTGGTCTAGTACATTGCCATCATATAATAATTCCTTTTTTTATCCTTCTGTTAGTACAAGTTTTGTGCTTTCTGACCTTTTTAAATTACCTAAAGAAGTTTCTTTTGCGAAATTGCGATTGTCTTGGGCGCAGGTAGGTAATGATACTGATCCATATAAGACAGCTAAATATTATAATACTTCAAAATTTCCTGGTTCTGCTTCCGTTTCGTCTACGCTTTATAATGCGAATTTTAAACCTGAGATTTCTAATAGTGTAGAAGTAGGTTTGGATGTAAGAATGTTTAAACAGCGTTTAGGGGTTGATTTGGCTTTTTATAATAATATAACTCGAAATCAGATTTTGGATGTTCCAATGGATCAGACAACTGGTTATACACAGGCAACGATGAATTCAGGGAAGGTGCGTAATCGTGGGGTTGAGCTCCAGTTGGATGGAACTCCAATAAAAACCGGCGATTTTACTTGGAATGCAACTTTTACTTGGGCAAAAAATTATAATAAAGTGTTGTCTTTGGCTTCTGGTTTGAAGGATGGGCAAATCATAGCATATACAGGAGGTACGAATTGTGCATTGATTGCTAAAGTGGGAGGCTCTATTGGGGATATGTATGGCTATAAGTTGAAACGTGCTCCGGATGGCCAGGTAGTTTGGAAAGATGGTATAACTGCCCGTCCTACAGAAATTGAATATGTAGGTAATGCTTATCCTGCATGGAAGGCTGGATTTTCTAATGAATTTGCTTATAAAAATTTTCGAGTAAGCATTTTATTTGATGGACAATGGGGCGGAATTGTTTATTCGCAGACACATCATAAAATGACAGAACACGGAACGTTGAAACATACTTTGAAATATCGTGAGAATCCTAATTTTGAGGTTGTTGGGGAAGGTGTGATGTTGAATGAGAATGGACAGTATGTCCCGAATAATGTTCCGATTTCTGTATCGAAATATTATGGAGATTATTGGAGACGTGCAAATGTGGAAACCAATTCGTTTGACGCTTCTTTTTTGAAACTTCGGGAAGCGAGAATTGAATATACAATTCCTGCCAAAAGATTGAATAAAATCGGAGTTGAACGTTTGACATTTGCGTTGTATGGTCGAAATTTAGCTATGTGGACTAAAAACTTCCCAGTGTATGACCCGGAAGTTGCGACGTTAAATAGTGGTACAATTGTGCCAGGTTCAGAAATGGGACAATTGCCGTCTACGCGAACAATGGGCTTTAATTTGACACTGAAATTTTGATAAATATGTATTCAATTAATTTGATGATTATGTTGCGAAATAGAATTTTGGGATTATTTCTGTTATTTATTGGGTTAAGTGCTTGTACTCAAAAATTTGATGAAATTAATACGGATCCGAATCGTCTTGAGAAGATTGACCCGTCAACATTAATGACTCCTACGTTATATGAATTGGCTGTATTTAATTATAATAGAGCGAATAGTTTTACTCATCATTTGATGCAATTTATGGTGACAACTAGTACGACAGGAGGTGTGCATCGTTACGCAGATTTACAAAATGCTGGAAATTCAACTTGGAATAGTTATTATATCCAATTGATGAATGTTCGGGAAATGTATGATTTGGCTGTAGCTGCAGATTATAAAAATTACCAGGGAGTGGCATTGATATTGCGCTCATGGATATATGCAAATTTGACAGATTGTTTTGGTGATGTGCCAATGACAGAAGCTTGTCAAGGAGATAAAGGTATTCTGAGGCCAAAATTTGATACACAAAAATCAATTTATGAACAAGTATTGAATGATCTGGAAAAAGCAAATGAACTATTGACAGATGCAGAAAACCTTTCTAATTCGGATATGTTGTATAATGGAGAGGTTGTTAAGTGGAGAAAATTTGCTAATTCTTTGCATATGCGTAGTTTGTTGCGTTTGTCCAAACGGACAGAAATGAATAGCCTTGCCAAGTTGGCTGAGATGATAGGGAATCCGTCTAAATATCCTGTTTTTGAAAGTAATGTTGATGGGGCTTTGTTACCAATCTCGGGAGTATCACCTTATGATTCGCCGATAAGCCGATTAGAGGATTTTCGTAATGGGAAAGCTATGGCTTCATTTTTTGTGAATACTTTAGTTGAACTGAATGATCCTCGTCTTGCTATTTTTATGGATGAAGCGACAAAAAATGATGGGAGTCAAGAAAAGATAGGATATAAGGGATTGCCAAGTGGTTTTGCAGCGACCGAGTCCTTTAATTATAACCCTTCTAATATTAATAATACTTTGGGAGCAGCTCCTATGAAAGTGATTTTTATGACGTATGCAGAAGTTGAGTTTATTAAAGCCGAAATAGCTTGTTTAGGATTAATAAACGAATCAGCCAAAACACACTACGAGAATGGTGTTAAGGCTATAATCGAGCAATGGGGAGGAGTTGTTCCAGATGATTATTTTGATAATCCGAAAGCAACTTACGACGGATCATTGGGAAGAATCATGTTGCAAAAGCATTTGGCATCTTTTTTCTGTGATTATCAAGCGTGGTTTGAATATCGCAGGACAGGAATGCCGGAAATGCGTCCTGGGGCTGGAATGGATAATAATAAGGTTATGCCTGTTCGCTTTGTTTATCCAGCAACATTGCAACAGACAAATAAAGATAATTACAATGCGGCTGTTGAGTCAATAGGCGGGTCTGATGATATTAACACAAAAGTGTGGTGGGAGAAATAGTTCTTTTAGGTTTGTGAATATGCATCATCTGCCAGGTCTAGGTGGATGGTGCATTTTTATTAGAGTAATGTTTTATTTAAAATATATGATTATGTACTTATTCGTTTTTTTTTATTAGTTTTATATCGAATATAATCGCACAACAAGAGGGGGATAGTGTAGGATTTCGGGTTGCTTCATATAATATTCGTTATGCTGCCGAGGAGGATGAAGTTTCTGGTAATGGGTGGGAACTTCGCAAGAAACCTTTGGCAGAATTGGTGTTGACCCATCAGTTTGATATAATAGGTACACAAGAAGGCAATAAGCAGCAGCTACAGGAGTTGAAAGATTTATTACCAGGCTATTCGTATGTGGGACATCCTTATGGTGGTAATGGCGATTTGCATAATTGTGCGACTTTTTATAAAGATTCTCTATTTGAGGTGTTGGATGAGGGAGTGTTTTGGTATAGTGAAACTCCAGATGTGCCGAGTATAGGTTGGGATGCTACTGATCGGAGAGCGTGTAATTGGGTGGAATTTCGAGAAAAGCAGAGTGGGATAGTTTTTTATTTTTTTAATTCTCATTTTTATTGGCGTTATAATATTGCAAGGGAAAAGTCAGGTGCCGTTTTAGTAAATAAAATAAAAAAGATTGTGATGGATGCTCCTGTGATTAGTGTTGGTGATTATAATTCAGTAGATTCGACACGACAAATAGCAACTATTTTGCAGATATTAAATGATGCACGATTAACTACAGAAGTAGAGCCTAAGGGACCTCTTGGCACTAGTTTCCCTGGAGGGGTATTCAAGGGAGAACCAAGTAATCGGATTGATTATATTTTTCATAGTTCACATTTTCGGGTGTGTGATTATATGGTTTTTGATGATACTTATGCAGATGGACGTTATCCTTCAGATCATTTGCCTGTAAGCTCTTGGGTTGTGATAAAACGTTATAAAAATGAATAGTAACAGCATGTGGTCTGTGTTTTTTATATTATTTTTGTTCCTGATTTTGGTCGGCAATAGATTTCTTTGATTGTCGGAAAAAGGGAATCCGGTGAGAATCCGGAACAGTGCCCGCTACTGTAATGCCTTTCATAGAGTTGGAAAGTATCTTACGCCACTGTCCTTGGAGGATGGGAAGGCTGCTTTCCAGGGTAAGTCAGGAAACCTGCCAAAAGATTGTTGGAGATAAAAATTCTTCCGGGGTCAGAGGAGTTATTATTGACATTAAAATCATAGAAGTATGGAAATAGGTAAGATATATGTGGCAGGCATAGGACCTGGAAGCGAGTCGGATATTACTCCGGCTGTATGTAAGGTGTTGTCAGAGGCAGATGTCGTTGTCGGGTATAAGTATTATTTTGCATTTATACGTACCCTTATAAAAGAGGGAGCGGAATGTGTGGATACCGGAATGCGCAAGGAGAGGGACAGGGCTGAAATGGCATTTGAATATGCAGAGCAGGGGAAAATTGTCTGTGTGGTAAGTTCCGGGGATGCCGGTATTTATGGTATGGCTCCTTTGGTATGGGAGATGAAAAGGGAGCGGCATTCTAATGTTGAAATAGAGGTGTTGCCGGGTGTCAGTGCTTTTCAGAAGGCGGCATCTTTGTTGGGCGCTCCGGTCGGTCATGATTTTTGTGTGATATCGCTGTCGGATTTACTTACACCTTGGGAGAAAATAGAGAGACGTATTGTAGCTGCTGCAACAGCTGATTTTGTAACAGCTATATATAATCCTAAAAGTGAGGGTCGGTATTGGCAATTGTATCGGTTGAAAGAGATTTTTTTGATGCATCGGGATGAATCCACTTCGGTGGGATATGTGCGTCAGGCCGGGCGCGAGGAAGAGACTGTCGTGGTGACGACTTTAAAAGATTTTGATCCGGAAAATGTAGACATGTTTACAGTGGTGCTGATAGGTAATAGTCAGTCTTATCAATGGAATAACCAGTTTATCACTCCTCGTGGCTATTACCATGAGACTCTTGCAGGAAACCATAAAGTGGGGCAGGAAATCATGATTCGTAGTTTCCGGACTATTGCTTCAGAATTGAGGAATCCTGATATCCCACTGGATTGTAAATGGGCTTTATTGCATGCTATTCATACGACTGCAGATTTTGATATGGAAAATATATTTTATTCCGATGCCGGGGCTGTTGAGACCATTTATAATGCATTGAGCAGTGGTAAAGTGAAGACGATTGTTACAGATGTGACGATGGCTGCTTCCGGAATCCGAAAAGGGGCATTGGAGCGTCTGGGTATAGAGGTAAAGTGTTATTTGAGTGATAGTCGGGTTGCTGAAATGGCGAATCAAATGAATATAACCCGTACGCAGGCCGGCATCCGGTTGGCAGTAGAGGAACATCCGGAGGCTCTCTATGTGTTTGGCAATGCTCCGACGGCTTTGATGGAGTTGTGCCGTTTGATGAGGAGAGGGAAAGCAAATCCGGTTGGAGTGGTGGGAGCACCGGTCGGGTTTGTAAATGTGCGGGAATCAAAATATATGCTGAAATCTTTTGTCGGACTCCCGAAAGTGATTATCGAAGGTCGGAAGGGTGGAAGTAATTTGGCAGCGACGATTGTGAATGCTATTCTTTGTTTTGATGATGCGGTGCAATTGTTGCCGGGAAGGGACCTTTAGAAAATGTATATGGCGGCATGAGTAAATTCTATGTTATAGGGATAGATGATAACGGGGAACGTGAGTTTTCTGATGAGTTGGTCAAGTTAATTGCTGCCCATCAGGTGTTTTCCGGTGGGAAAAGGCATCATAAGTTAGTGGAAAGATATCTGCCGCAGGCATATCGCTGGATTGATATAACAGTGCCTTTGGATGTTGTGTTTGATGAATATCACTGTTGGCAGGAAATTGTTGTTTTTGCATCTGGCGACCCTTTGTTTTTTGGTTTTGCTACTACGATACAAAAACGTCTGCCTGATGCGGAAATTATCGTGTATCCTTACTTTAATTCATTGCAGATATTGGCTCATCGTTTGGTGATGTCTTATCACGATATGAGTATTGTGTCGTTGACCGGACGTCCTTGGCATGAATTTGACCGGGTCTTGATAGAAGGTAAGGGTAAGATTGGAGTGTTGACAGATCGCACACATACACCTGCAGTTATTGCAGCAAGAATGTTGGAGTATGGATATGATAATTATCGGATGACAGTGGGGGAATTGTTGGGGAATGTGGGGGAAAAGGTTCGGGAAATGTCGCTGAAAGAGGCTGTAGAAACGAGGTTTGAGAATCCGAATTGTTTGATTCTGAGTCAGACGGCTGTAAAAATGCGACCGTTTGGCATTCCGGAATCTGATTTTCATTTACTGAATGGCAGAACAAAGATGATTACGAAAATGCCTATCCGTTTATTGACTTTGAGTATGTTGGATTTACATAACAGAAAGAGTTTTTGGGATGTAGGTTTTTGTACAGGTTCTGTTTCGATAGAAGCTAAATTGCAGTTTCCGCATCTTTGGGTGACTGCCTTTGAAATTCGAGAAGAGGGGCGAGAATTGATGGAGCGAAACGCTCGCCGATTTGGAACACCGGGGATAGAATCTGTAATAGGTGATTTCACTCAACAGAATTTGTCTGCTTACCCTTTGCCGGATGCTGTTTTTATTGGTGGGCATGGAGGGAAATTGGAGCAAATACTGAAGATCATTTCTAATGTTATACTACCAGACGGAGTCGTTGTATGTAATGCTGTTACTGTTGAAACTTTTAATTCGTTGCAAGAATTGGCTGCTAAATATGGTTTTGATATCGGGCAGACAACCTCTATTACAATAGATGAATATCACCCTATTCAAGTGGTGAAATTAATAAAACGGAAGGAGACGTAGCATGTTTAATGAGATAAAACGTTCTTTAAGAACGGCTAAACACCATCCTCAGTTGGGTGGCTTGGAAATATTAAAATATATCGGTCCCGGTTTATTGGTGACGGTTGGTTTTATTGATCCGGGCAACTGGGCTTCTAATTTGGCTGCTGGTGCAGATTATGGTTATGCGTTGCTTTGGATGGTCTCGCTTTCGACGATTATGTTGATTATTTTGCAACACAATGTGGCACATTTAGGGATTGTAACAGGATTATGCCTATCTGAGGCTGCAATGACATATATTAAACCTCGTTATGCTCGTCCGATGTTGTGGACAGCAATGGGAGCTTCTGTGTCAACTTCATTGGCAGAGATATTGGGAGGAGCCATAGCTTTAGAAATGTTGTTTGATGTTCCTGTGAGAATCGGTGCGGTTTTAGTGAGTATATTTGTTGTTATTATGTTGTTTACCAACTCTTATAGGATTATAGAGCGTTGGATAATAGCTTTCGTTTCGATTATCGGTTTATCGTTTATATATGAACTTTCATTGGTAAACATAGAATGGGGAGAGGCTGTTAAGGCTTGGGTTACACCATCATTTCCAGAGGGGTCTATGGTGGTAATTATGAGTGTGCTGGGTGCTGTGGTGATGCCTCATAATCTTTTTCTGCATTCGGAAGTAATTCAAAGTAGACAGTGGAATCTGGAGGATGAAAAAGTTGTGCAAAAACAATTGCGCTA